>DATIFR010000184.1:0-1280 GCA_035455145.1 Nitrospira sp. | reverse complement strand
AATTGATCAGGTGTTTCTGTTGGCTCGTGTCATGTATAAGGCAGTGTTAGGCCTACATTATCAACGGCAAGAACAGAAGAAAGCCGGCCAGCTCGCTATCTTCTAAGTGTCTATCCGGGAACATCTTGATTCGTTGGAATCATTTATGATTCCATGGAGGCGGACCGATTTGCAGGAACCGCCATGTGGACGGACGAGAACCGTGGTCGTTACGATCGCAGCAGCTTGCGCTACCCGAGCGACTTGACGAACGACGAGTGGGCGATCGTCGGCCCGTTGATCCCGGGCGCGAAGCGAGGCGGCAACAAGCGGACGGTGGTGGAGCGGGAGATCGTCAATGGGCTGATGTATGTCCTGAGCACCGGCTGCCAGTGGGCGGCAATCCCCAAGGATCTGCCGCCGCGCAGTACCGTGAACGACTATTTCCGCCGCTGGGATGATGATGGCACGCTCGATCGTATCCACCACTCGCTGTTCGTCAAATGTCGGGAGTTGGCCGACCGGGAGGCCAGCCCGACGGCTGCGATCATCGATAGCCAGAGCGTCAAGAGCGCGGAAAAAGGGGGGCGTCGATCGACCCGCATGGCTACGACGCCGGCAAGAAGATCAAAGGCAAGAAGCGTCATGTCCTGGTAGACACCCAGGGCCTGCTGCTGCACGCCATCATACACTCGGCCGACGTTCAGGATCGCCATGGCGGCGTGCTGGTGATGAGCACGCTGTTCGGTCTTTATCCTTTCCTGCTCAAGCTCTACGCCGACGGCGGCTACCAGGGCGCGCAGTTCCAGCAAGGACTGAAGCGGGTGTGCCGGCAGGTCAGCGTCGAGATCGTGAAGCGTTCCGATGCCGCCAAAGGCTTCATCGTCCTGCCCAAGCGCTGGATTGTCGAACGATCTATCGCCTGGCTCAACAGATGCCGAAGGCTGGCCAAAGATTGGGAGTGCCTCAACCGCAGCGCCTTGGCTTTTCTACGCTGGGCGTCAATCCGTCTGATGGTCAGAAAGCTCTGTCACACAACCATATGATCCCGGACAGACTCTAAGAAGAACTGTACCCCCTGCTGTCGTCGGCGCAATCCACCAGACAGCGGCAAGCCCAAGCAAAAATCCTATGCCGCCACTGACGCCGAACTTTGCCGGGGCCTCCAGCACGAATTTCACCCTCTGATCCCAAATACAGCTAACGACCTGGTCCCATATTTATCGACCCAATTGCGGATGGCTACACGCAATCGCTCGCGGTTCCAGCCCTTCATCCATAATGTCGGGTCACGTTCTATC
>DATIFR010000183.1:0-2991 GCA_035455145.1 Nitrospira sp. | reverse complement strand
CGTTGAATAGCATTTGATCCGGCTTTTTGTCCGCCGTCAGATGCGTGACTTTGTAGCGCTTGGGCAGTTCCATCTCCATACGGGAGTGCGGCACCCAGGTGAACCACTCGATATCGTCGAGATTGACGCCGTACTCATGCTGCAGTGTGCCGCGAATCCACACGGTCGCGGTCTGCTGAAACTCGGCCAAGCCGACGCGCTTGCCGATTAAATCTTTCGGCTCGCGAATGCCGCTCTTTGTGTTGATGAAAATATAGGAATGGCGAAACGCCCGCGCCGGAAACACCGGTATAGCGGTCAGCGGCTTGCCGATGCTCCGCGCGATGATGTACGACGACAAGGAAATTTCCGACGCGTCGAAGTCATAGTAATTGAGCATGCGCGTCCAGATCTCCAGATGGGGCAAGACCAACCAGTTGAGTTCAATCCCTTCCGGTTTCACCGACCCGTCGATCAGCGGATGGGTCCGATCATAATCGCCGCAAGCAATGGTTAGTTGTAGTGACATGATGACTCCATTTTATTCACCACGAAGTGATTCATGAGCTTACGCTCGCCCACAGAGTATGAAAAATAGCGGGAGTTCTCTCCAAACGGTGCTCCTCCGATTCGTCATTCCCGCGCACGCGGGAATCCAGGATTGTTGCGCCGAATTAGCCTGGATACCCGCTTTCGCGGGTATGAGTGCGCCCGTGAGGGCGCTACATCAGCATGGTGAAAGTCCGTGACCGGAGTATGCCACAACTCCGAAGTCGAAAGTAACTGCACTGGCCCGAGGCGGTGTGGAGAGCAACTGGAGACGAAAGGGCGGTCCGTAGAAAAGCGAACTCGATTTGGCGGGGAGCCGCGACGAGCCTGCTCATACGTGGCGAAGTCTGAAAATCATTCGGCACGCTGGCGTGGTGGTAAGCGATGTCGAAGCGGCCCACGTGGTTGGAGACGGAACGTCCCGAAGGTGGAGCGCAGTAAGCGGGGAGACCTGCAAGGACGGTGAGGCTTGCAGGAGTCAGAGCCTTCATAGTACCGCAGCAGGAAAAAAAAAACCTGCGAGAGGTGCCGGAAGCAAAACGGCGCTGAGGGAAGGGAGGCAGGAAGGTAGAGGCGTGAGTTTCACCGAACGGCAAGGCAAAAGCCAGGCGCCGCGAGTGTCCAGTAGGGCTAGACAAGGCGCAGAGACCCGAGGCCGAGATTGGTCATGGGTGGAAGCCGGGGTGTGGAACGAGCGCATGTTGGCGGCGCTGGAGAACGGCGTCAAAGGAGGGAAATGGTTCAGCCTGATCGACAAAGTGTATCGGCCGCAGACGCTTAGGAGGGCCTGGCAGAAAGTCAGAGCCAATGCCGGGGCGGCTGGAGTCGATGGAGTGAGCGTGAAGCGGTTCGAAGCGGGGGCCGAGAAGTATCTCGGAGAGCTCGAGGAGGAACTCAAGGCGGGGAAGTACCAGGCGCAGCCGGTCAAGCGAGTGGAGATCGCCAAAGGGAATGGCAAGAAGCGCCCGTTGGGGATACCGGTGGTCAAAGACCGCATCGTGCAGACGGCGCTAAAACTGGTAATCGAACCGATCTTTGAGAGAGAGTTTGAGGAATCGAGTTACGGCTTTCGACCCAAGTGCAGCGCGAAAGACGCGCTGCGAGAAGTCGATAGATTGCTCAAAGAGGGCTACACGTGTGTGGTGGATGCCGACTTTGACAATTGCTTTGAGACGATACCGCGAGAGCCGCTCATGAGAGAAGTGGAACAACGGATCAGCGATGGAGGGGTGTTGGGGTTGATCCGGGGTTTTCTCCAACAGGATATTATCCACGAGATGAAGCGATGGACGCCGCTGGGCGGGACGCCGCAAGGAGCGGTGATCAGCCCGCTGTTGGCGAACATCTATTTACATCGATTGGATCGCTATCTGAAAGAGAAAGGCCATCGGATGGTGCGCTACGCCGATGACTTTGTGGTGTTGTGCCGAAGTGCGGAGCAGGCCCAAGCGGCGCTCGCCGAGGTAAGAGCCTGGGTAGAACAGAACGGACTCAAGCTTAACGCGGACAAGACCCATGTGGGGGATTGTCGGGAAGCGGGAGAAGGTTTTGAGTTTCTCGGGTATCGCTTCGAGGCGGGGTGGCGCTGGGTGAGGAAGAAAAGTCTCAAGGCCTTGCGCGAGCAGATCCGTAAGAAAACCAAACGGACGCGCGGCGAGAGTCTGGCCGAGATCATTGAGGATCTTAACCCGATGCTGCGCGGGTGGTTTGGCTACTTCAAGCACGCTCATGGAAGGACGTTTGGATGGATCGATGGAATGGTGCGCCGACGGCTGCGTGCGGTTCTACGAAAGCAGGAGAAACGCCCGGGAATGGGACTTTGTCGAGCCGATCATCAGCGCTGGCCCAATGCCTTCTTCGCAGCCCGGGGACTGTTCACCTTAGAGGCAGCCTGGGAGAAGTTAGCGAGCCAATCCCGATGAGGAAACTACCGACTGGAGAGCCGTGTGCGGGAGAACCGCACGCACGGTTCGGAGGGCGGGGACGGCGAAAGCCGTTTCCGACCCCTATCGGAACCCGGGACGGCTTCGTTCTCATCCCCGCACAGGTATTTTCGAAGGAGGACATGGTTCGACTACGCTCGCCACAGGCTACGAGCACGAAGTTCGGAAATTAAATTGTCCGAACCCTTCGGCTCCTTCGTGCCTACGTGGTGAAAACTCTCCTTAAACAATATGTTGCGGCTCTGCCACGCTGGGATCTTCGTGGTAAACGAATTCGAGGTGATAGCGGCAAATTATCTCTTGGTCATTCCCAAAGGCCTTCCGGCAGAGGTAGACCGGCGAGATCTTCCGACGTGAGTCGCCCCTGCGGCTCGATATCGAAACGCTCGAGCACGGCCATCAGCTGGCGCGCGTGCTGCGCGGAGTGCCAGGTGGAGCGCTCGAAAAGCTGATGCATCGGCGGCGTGCCATAGAAAGTTTTCACAGGTTGCCGGCAGGATTTGTCCTTGAGTTGGCTCCA
>DATIFR010000182.1:0-12754 GCA_035455145.1 Nitrospira sp. | reverse complement strand
CCCCAGGCTCCCAACCCCCAGCACTCCCGCGATGAACAGGCCAATGACACATCCTCTCCTCTGCACAATCACTCCTCCTTGTCAGTTACATCCCCTGTTGCGGGGACTCTGTCGGTACGTCCTTATCGAAATCTTCCAACGGCTGAAAATTGACGGGCAGATTGAACAGATAGTCCGACACGGCGCGCAGCTTCACGTGCTGATATTCGACAATCCAGCTGCCGTCTTTCTTCGCCAGCTTCATCGGAAAATGAATATCCGTCGCGATCCATTGGTAATACACATCCACCCGCTCGCCCTGCTTCGTCGTGACTTCGTACAGAATGGTCGGATGTCCTTCGCGCACCTCCGTGCCGATCTCTTGCCGGGAGATTTCTCCCTCCAGCTTTTCCGTCACCCACGGATCTTGTTCCGGGTCGTATGGAACTGTTTTGAAGTGTTTCATCCGCGAAAGCAGCAGCCACACGACCTGCTTGTCCTTTCGGACGATGCTGACATTGACCGGCCCCAGCGAATGGTGCTCGATGCGCCACATCTGGTCGCGATAGTAGATCAATGCTTTTCGCGTCCGCCCGTCGATCTTGGTAATTTGATCTGCCGTAAATTCCAGCGCCCGGGCGGAAGTCCCAGACAGCAGCCATATTCCAAGCATCAAGCCGATCAGTATCCATCGTCGCATCGTTGAATCCTAACATAGGGCGGGGACGTGATTTCCACTTCGCTGACGGGCACGGCATCATGTCCGTGTTACTGAATCGCCAACACCCCCGCCCCCTTGATCGTGCCAGCCTTGAGCGCCTGCAAGGCCTGATTGGCGCCCTCCAATCGAAACCGTTGTGTGCGAGGTCTGATCGGGATCGCCGCCGCCTCTCGAAGAAGATCGACCCCGTCTTGTCTCGTATTCGCCGTCACGCTTCGCAGGACCCGTTCGCCGAATAGGTCGCGATCATAGTTGAGGACAGGAATGGGACTCATGTGAATCCCTGCCAGAGCCAGCGTCCCCCCTCGCTCAAGCGCGCCCAGCGCCGGTGGGACTAGTTCGCCGGCCGGCGCAAATATGATGGAGCCTTGCAGCGGAACCGGCGGACGATCCGATGCGCCACCAACCCACCGGGCCCCTAACTCACGGGCCAACGCCTGGTGCTCCGGCTTAAGCGAACAGACGTAGACCTCGCAGCCCCAATGCCGAGCAATCTGGATCGCGATGTGGGCGGAGGCGCCGAATCCGTACAGACCGAGCCGTTGCCCAGGCTGAATACCACTCAGGCGCAACGCCCGATAGCCGATGATGCCGGCGCAGAGCAGCGGTGCTGCTTCTTCATCGGCAAAGACGGAGGGAATCGGATAGGCAAAGTTGGTTGGCACAACCGCGTACTCCGCATAACCTCCATCAACCTGATAGCCGGTGAAGCGTGCAGCCGTACATAAGTTCTCCCGGCCGGTGCGGCAAAAATCACATTGCCCGCAGGTGCCCTGCAGCCAAGCAATACCCACTCGTTCCCCGATTGTTCTGTCTTCGACGCCCGGCCCAAGTTCACTGATCGTCCCGACGGCTTGATGACCGGGAATCAACGGCAGCTTGGGTCGGTCCAACTCACCTTCAATGACGTGCAAATCGGTCCTGCAGATTCCGCACACAGTGAGGCGGACCAAGACTTCGCCAGGCCCCGGCCGAGGCATCGGAACATCCTGACGCTGCAAGGGATGAGTTGCCACGTCCTTCGTGCCGGTGAGCACCATTGCGTTCATAGTGGATGACTCGTGGTTGGTTCGAAGCAGGGCTGGCGTCTGCCTGTCAGAACGACCTTCAAGAACCGGCAACCGCAGTCTCGCAGGCCGGTTTCATAAAGCTGCCGGTGTTAGGGTGTGGCTTTGATGCACTCAATGTCGAGCTTGATATAGACCTCGTCGCCGACAACGAACCCGCCTCCGTCCAAGGTCTTGCTCCATACCATGCCGAAATCCTTTCGATTCACCCTGCCTTCCGCGTTGAATCCGGCTCTCGTATTCCCCCAAGGATCCTTGGCCACCCCGTTAAACGTTCCCGCGAGTGTGATGTCTTTGGTCACACCGCGAAGCGTCAGTTCCCCGACGGCCTGATACCCCTCCGCCGTTTTCTTGTAGCTCTTCAATTTGTACGTCATCGTTGGATACTTCTCGACGTCAAAGAAGTCCGGATTCCGCAAGTGGGTATCGCGCTTCTCGTGATTTGTAGTCACCGACGCGGTCTTGATGGTCGCTTCAATGGCTTTGACGGTGCCGCCCTCCGCATCCATGTCGATAAAGCCGGTATAGTCCGTAAACCGTCCGCTCGTTTTCGACACTACCATGTGTGCGACACGAAATTCGATCGTCGAATGCTCAGGATCCACGTTCCACCTCGCCGGTTCGGCATAGACGAACGCCGGCCAGAAAGAGGCCATCCCGAGAAGCCATACCACCACTGCGCGCTTCAGCATTAACAATTCTCCTGTTGATTGAGAACACAGCAGCTCGAATTATGGCCTGCCGCCATTCTTCGAGGCCGGAGGCGGCGCATCCGCCTTGCCCGACGAAGGATTCCCAACGGACTGCGCTTCGCGGGATTTTGCTCGCGCCCCGGTCCGCATGCGCACATGCACGTCAACCGCCTCGTCCCCCAATTCAGTCGGGAACGGCGGAAAGGGTTGCGCGTTCACGATCGCATAGATGCCGGCTTCGTCGATTTCACGAGCCCCGGACCCTTTCTCAATTTCAATCAACTGGGCCCGCCCGCTGGGGTAGAGCCTGAAATGGACCCGCACGGTTTCGCCGCTGGCTCCACGCCGCACCCCGCGGACTTGCCTGGCCCAGCTGCGGCTGACCAAGTAACTCACTTGCTGCCAGTACGCCTTTCCCTGTCCGGGATCGGCCAGCGGCATCAGATCCTCCTCGGCCAATTGGGCTGACGACACAGGCGTGACATCCGGCTGCACTTCGTCGACGATCAACTCGCCGACGAGAGGTTCTTCGGGACGCAAGGGCGCAGACTCGGTGGTATCGTCGGGGGTCTCCTGGCGATCCAAGGTGACATATACGATTCGCTTCATGAATCGCTCGAGCTTATCCGGTCGGGACCGGGCAAACGTAACTTGAATGCGGGCCGCTTTTTGATGCACCGACGTTCGGCTCTGGGGCATCGGTGCGAGTGTTACCGTGGCTTTCAATCTGGACGATTCTCCGTCTGGCTCGAGCGTGACCGTCTGGGGCTCAAAGAGAATCGATTCGCAGAGGGCCACGACGGGAACTGACCCCTGTGTGACTCCGCCGAGGGTAATGGCAAGTGTCAGAGCTTTTCCGGCTTGAAGATCTCCCGCTGAATCGGATTGGTCGAGTTCAAAGAACGCCCAGCGCTTGGCCGGACCGGAAGAGGAGGCGGAAAGGACAGGGGCGACCGACATCCAGCAGGGCAGGCTCACACAGAGCGCCCCTGCCAGGAGCATCAGGCTTCGATGAAACAGAGCCTTCATGAGCGGCATCCTACCTAGGCCGCAGACTGTCGCGCAACCCGTTTTTTCTTCCACAATAATTAGGCAAGATCCTCCGGTTGTTATAGAATGAGCCGATGCGCGCGCTCGTGAAAACCTCACCGCAGCCTGGACTCACCGCCACCACGCGGCCTGATCCCACACCGGGACCCCACGATGCCGTCATCCGGGTGAAAGCCACGTCGCTTTGCGGCACCGACGCTCACATCTATAACTGGGACCCTTGGGCCCATAGCCGCGTTCATCCGCCTCGAATCATCGGACATGAAATGTGCGGCGAGGTCGTGGAAATCGGCTCCGCGGTTTCGCTCGTCAAAGTGGGCGACTATGTCGCCGCCGAATCCCACCTGACATGCGGAACCTGTTTTCAATGTCGCACCGGACAGGCGCACGTCTGCCGGAACTATCGCATTCTCGGTGTCGACCGCGATGGTTCGTTTGCGGAATATGTCGCCCTGCCCGAAAGCGTCCTGTGGGAAACCTCGCAGGTTGTTCCGCCGGAACTCGCATCTGTGCAAGAACCACTGGGGAATGCCGTCGATGCGGCATTGGTCGACGATCTCACAGGCCATACGGTGCTGATCACCGGCTGCGGACCGACCGGCCTGTTCGCTGCGGCGGTGGCACGCACCTCCGGAGCAGCGACCATCATCGCCTCCGATGTCAGCGAGTATCGCCTCGGGCTAGCCAAGCAGGTGGGCGTCGATCACGTCTTGAATGTCGGCACCGAAACTCCGGAGGCGGTTGCCGAAGCGATTCGCGAGATCACTGCCGGCGAAGGTGTCGATGCGTCACTTGAGATGTCCGGCAATCCTGGCGCGCTGCATCTTGCGTTCAGCTCCGTCAAGAACGGCGGGCGTGTCACGCTGTTCGGCATCCCAACCGGCCCGATCACCTGCGACTTGGCGAACGACATCATTTTTAAAGGCATTCGAGTCCACGGCATCACCGGCCGCCGGCTGTTCGGCACCTGGTATCGGTTGGCCGGCCTGTTCAAGGCCGGGCTCAATATCAAGCCGGTGATCACCCATACGTTTCCCATGAGCGACTTCGCCAAGGGGTTCGACTTGATCAAATCCGGCCAATGCGGGAAAGTGGTGTTATTCCCGTGAGGTGTGAGGAGTTAGGCGTCAGGCGATAGGAAACTTTAGGTTCATATTTACGCTCTCACGCCTTACGTTTCACGCCTCACGAATTAAGAATGTCCTACTCCTCACTCAAGAAAATCATCGACCAACAGCTTGCCGAGATCCGCTCGCGAGGCCTGTACAAATCCGAGCGGCAGCTGCTGGGTCCGCAAGGTCCGGATATCCGCGTTGCACAGGGCCATGTCTTGAACCTTTGCGCCAACAACTATCTGGGGCTGGCCAATCATCCGGACATTGTGCGCGCGGCAACAACGGGATTGCAGGACCATGGATACGGCATGGCCTCCGTCAGATTCATTTGCGGCACTCAGGATCTGCACAAACGGCTCGAACAGGCCATCAGCACGTTCTTAGGCACCGAGGACACGATCCTCTACAGCTCTTGCTTCGATGCAAACGGAGGGCTCTTCGAAGTCTTGCTGGACGAACGAGACGCCGTCATCAGCGATGCACTCAACCACGCCAGCGTCATCGACGGTATCAGGCTCTGCAAAGCCAAGCGACTTCGATACGCTCACTCAGATATGACGGACCTGGAAGCGAAACTCATCGACGCGCGGGAGTGCCGCTTGCGTCTCATCGCGACGGACGGCGTCTTCTCCATGGACGGAGACCTCGCCAAACTGGACCGCATCGTCGAGCTGGCAGAACGCCACGATGCGGCGGTCATGGTGGATGACAGTCATGCCACCGGCGTTCTGGGACGCAACGGCCGGGGAACTCCCGACCATCTCGGCGTGGCCGATCGCGTCGAGATTGTCACCAGCACCCTGGGCAAAACGCTCGGCGGGGCCACCGGGGGATTTACAACGGGGCGAGCGGAAATCGTTGAACTCCTTCGCCAGCGATCGCGACCCTATTTGTTTTCGAATGCGCTCCCACCGTCTGTTGCAGCCGGAGCGCTCCGGGCCCTTGCGCTCGTCGCACAAGGTGATGCTCTGAGGGCGACGCTGCATGAGAACGCCGCCTTGTTCCGCGCCCAGCTGACCACCCTGGGGTTCCGCCTGATCCCCGGCGAACACCCGATCATTCCGATCATGCTGGGTGCCGCTTCCCTCGCCACCGCGATGGCCGACCGGCTCTTGAAGGAAGGCGTGTATGTGGTTGGGTTCAGCTACCCGGTCGTACCGGAAGGTCAGGCGAGAATCCGCGTCCAGATGTCAGCCAGCCACACGCACGAGCAGCTCGAACAAGCCGTGGTCGCCTTCAAGAACGTCGGCAGGGAATTGGGCGTTATCCCGTGAGACGTCAGGCGTGAAACGTGACGCGCAAGACGGATTATTCTCCCTTGAGAATCCGCCTCCAAATGGGACACTCCTACCCCCTCACCCCTTACGCCTCACAGCTCGCGTTTCTAGTCCTTGACCGCCTTGGCGCGTCTTTGCAGGTAGGCGTTGCGGACGGCGGTATAGAGATCCAGTGTGGCCTCTTCGACTCCTTGGAATTTTTCGAGATTGCGGGACCGTTCGTTGATGATCTCGCCCACGCGGGATCCGCTCTGCACAAATGTCGCCGTCATCCGGTTCTTGTGAGCGATCAGGGATGGCACGTTGTTGACTTCAATGATCGGCGCAACCAGCCAATTGATCGGATTGAGCGCGATGTCGCCAAGAAAGCCGACAAAATCCCGCACGGTAAAGGGCGGTAGCAGGGGCAACACCAGATAGGGGCCGGGTCCGACGCCATAACTCCCAATCGTTTGGCCCAGGTCTTCTTCGGGCGTCGTGATCTTCATGTCCGTGGCGACGTCGACGAGCCCGGCACCGCCAAGCGTGCTGTTCAACAGAAACCGCCCCATCTCGATTCCGGCCCCTTTGAACTTCCCCTGAAAAACATTATTGAGGAAGCGCGGCGCGAATCGCAGGTTGGTAAAGATATTGCTGACCCCGACCTGTACCCAATCAGGCGCGACGAAGTTGTAGCCTTTCGCGACCGGCTTGAGCACGAAGCGATCCAGTTGACGGTTGAATTCAAAGATTTTCCCGTTGAACGATTCCCACGGATCGTACTCCTCGCCAACCGCCTCATCAGCCTTTGCGAAAGGATCGAACGGCTCTTCAGGCTGGCTGTCCGGTCCCGCCGGCTGTGCAGGAGAAGTATCAACTGCGACGTGTGTCGCAGCAGCAACCGGTTGGGACGAGCCCCCAACGCTCGGGGCCTTGTCCATAGCGGCGGTTGCGCCTCCATCCTTCGATATGCTCGGACCAACCAAGGATGGCTGCGTTCCCGAACCGACGTGCTCGGCACAACCGGTCAGCACAATTGCGATCAGACCGAGGAGCCCTGATGCCCAGCCAAGGAACGAGTGTGTCACCGGCCCTCCCATTCATGCGCTCAGAACCTCCTGTCGGACGGTGCAGCAGGTTCCAGGGGAACGCGCGAGGCGCACTGTACCAAAACTCAGGCCAATCGCCAAGACAATCTTACCTACGGAGGGCTGCCGGTAGCCTTGCCGCAGCTAGATGCGGACCGCCTCCCGGCAAAAATCGGCAAATCGCTCGAAATAGGCCGCCCCTCCAACCTGGTAGGTATTGTTGTGGTCGGCGCCAGGAATCGGAAGGAAGGCTTTGGGAGGCTTGGCCGCCTCAAACACCATGCGACCCAGCTCGATTGGAATGATGTCGTCCTTCTCACCGTGGATGATGAGTTTCGGTAACGAAAGCTGGGGCAGGCGGTCGATCAGTCGAAACTCCGCGCCCAGCAGCCAATGAACCGGCAAGCCGCCATAGTGATACCTAGCCACGGCTTCGATCGACGGAAAGGGTGATTCGAGAATGAGTCCCGCGGCAGGCTTTTGCGACGCAACCTCAGCAGCGACCGCCGCTCCGAGTGAACGCCCGAAAATCACGATCCGCTCAGGCCTGACCATCCGCGTTCGCGTCAGGTAGTCATAAGCCCCGAGCGCGTCTTGATACAGACCCTCCTCGCTGGGGCGAAGCGCCTGACTTCTCCCGTACCCTCGGTAGTCGAATAGGAACACGGACAGCCCCTGCCGATAGAGATAGCGAAGGTTGTCGAGCCGATTGATGACGTTGCCTGCATTCCCGTGGCACCAGAGAAGCACCGGGCGATCCGCCGCAGTTTCGACATACCACCCGAACAACCGCGCGCCATCGGCGGCCTGAAACCAGACCTCTTCCAGCGGCAAGCCGCTCCGAGCTTTCCAATCCTGGTCGGTCCAGGGATCTGGATGATAAATGAAGAGTTGATCAAGGACGCTCACATGAGATCCCCCACTGAACTCAGAAAAACGCCTGCACTGAAAAGATGACGTCGTTATCGTGGTCACGGTGATTGTACTCGAGGCGAAGCGCCCAGTTCTGGCTCATCGTGTAGCGCTGGCCCACGAACCAACGGAAGTCGTCCGACTTGTCTCCCAGGGCATAGCGCAAATACGTTCCGGACGCCATGAGTTTCCAGCGGTCGGTGAGATCGGCCAACATCCCGACGGTACCTCCCCCGCCGACGCGATGATTTTCCTCGTAGGCCCGGCTGTAATTAGCCTCCGCTTCGGCGAAGGCGAACAACACTTCCCGTTTTAACCAGTGGGATTCGACCGCTGTTCCGATGCCGCCGTTGACCACCCCGTTGCTGCAAAGCTGACAGTCGCCGAAATGGATCGTGTTCATTCCCATATTGATCTTCCACGACGGTGCATGAAACAACGCATCCATCGGTGAGAGCGACAGCACGTTGGCAAAGGTCGCCCGCTCAATCCTCGTCTGATCGACGCGGTTGTAGTGGCGCAGGCTAACCGAGGCTAGCTCGATCTGGGCGTCCGGAGTGTACCCGACTTCCGGATCGAGCAGGTCGTGATAGCCCGCGCGCACGGTGAACTCTTCAAACGTATCGTCGTTCCGCCAGCCGCCCCCTATAGCGGCCCGTGAAGTTTTGTGGCCCAGTTCCGGTTGTTTGGCGAAAGGAACGACCGAAAAGGGATCGGAGGGAATGCGCAGCTCGCTCCGTGCGGTCAAGATCTCTCGATGGCGTTCTTTGAGGCCAGCGGGAGGTGAATCGGTGGTCTCGATTCGATAGCGTAGATAGTCCGACGCCACATCGAGCAGAAATGCCTGTCGCTTTCGACTTAATGCCGCAAAGGCCGGAGCAGTGAGCTCTGCGGCATTCTCCGCAATTCGAGCAGACTGGGCCCTCTCCTCCGGTGACAATGATTCCCGCTTCCGACGGATGATGGTGCTGCGCGAGGGTCGGTAGGCAATCTCGTTGACCAGCCCTGGCTGGGCGGCAACGAGCCGCACCGTATCGGCTGGCACGGTCCAGACCGTGAACTGATCGGTCAAGTGCAGGGAGGGATTGGCATATTCCAGCAATGCCAGGAGATGGTAGGAGCAATTCTCTTTGAAAAAGAAATAATCGAAGTAGGCATTGCCGAGTTCCCATGCATGCATCAGCAACCGCCGCAGTTGGACCGGCGTGAAATTGAGCCGATATTCCCAGATGTCGCGGTTCTCGATGTCTCGATATTCCTGAACTTTGAGGTAGTACGGAATCGTGGAGAAGTAGCCTTTGTAGAAGCCGAAGATGCCGCGAATCGGATAGGCAAGCCCGGCATCCGGCTGCACGTCGGCCGCATAATTGATGGTATACGCCAGAATGCGCGTCTGCTCGGTCTGGCCTTTCTGATCAACCCGCAGCAACGTGTGTCCGAACATAGAGGCGGGGTTGTTCATAAACGCGGACGGAAAAATCAACGTGATGGACTGGACATCGAAATCGGCATACCATCGTTCGAATCGTTCGCACGCGATTGCCGGCAGATGCGCACCATCGAAGGCTAGCCGCTCTTTCAGCCAGTGATAGCGCGCCACAAAGGCGCATTGCGCTGGCTGCTTCGACCGCCCGACCAGCTCGTCGGAAAAGAACCGGGTCAGTGTCGCTTCCAACTCAGCCTGCGGATCGGTCTTCCCGCGTGAGGACATGAAAAATCCCGGATCATCCTGCTCGCTCTCATAGCCTCCAAACAGACTCGACCGATAATGCAACAGCAACTGCCATTCCCGTTCGTCAGCCAGGCCGAGGGCTCGCGCATGCGAAAGGAGTTCTTCGAGATAGGGATTGGACGGCGGCGCCTGGGCGGCGACCCAGCCGGCGCTGCAGACGAATATCCACGCAGCGAGGAATGGAGACAGCAAGATATGAGCGTGAAAATAGAAAGGGCTCTGGCCTGCATAGGCCAGAGCCCTACGGATCGACTTACTGAGCAGAAACCTGGGCAAGGACTGGATGCGTGGCAATGGCGTCGTTGATCGCTTTGACCATCGCAACCGGTGAGGCTTCACCTGTCTTGATCAGGGAGGTGTAACGCTCCTGAGTCATGGCAAAGAACGCCGCCTGGTGCTCAGCCGGTACACCCATCAAGGTGGCGAGTGATGCGAGATGCTCACCCTGGCCCTGCGCCATTTCCTGAGACAGGTTCTCGAAGTTGAGCTGAGCAAACATCGTCGTTTTGTGTTCGGACATGATCTTCCCATCGTTCGTACAACCCGAAGTTCCGAAGCTGATACCGAACGTGTTGCTACCAAAGGTACCGTTGGTGGTGGCCATCAGCACTTGCGGAGCGATTTCCTTCTGCCCTTTGTAGTCACCCCAGGCCAGCTTGCCGAGACCACACCCAGGCCCCGTATCCGGATTCGCCGCCATCGCGAGACCGACTTGGGCTCCCACGAACAACACCGCTACCGACAGCATCACCAGCTTCTTCATCATATGACCTCCTCCTACAAAGGAATAGGGTTAAACGCACCGGCACATATGTATCAAGTACTCACCGATTATACTCAACCTTATTCGGATTGCCAGAAAAAAAACTCGAAACCCGTTCATCCTGAGAGCAAGGCCGACGCGAACAGATGCGCAACTGTTCACCCCGCTCTGGGCCGTGCAGGCGGTTTGCTTCTATCGAGGTTGTTCTTACTCCTGAGTCTCTCCCGCCAGCGCCATCAGTTGATCGGATGTCCATCGTCTCACCACCTGGCAATCGCGATCGAGCAACGTGACGCTTTTGTCCTGTCCCATTTCCGCCTCCGCGAGCAGGGCTCCGGTCTCATCGATCAGACGATAGCCCGCCGTACTCGTTTCGATCATGGCGCGTCGTTCGACGATTCCGTTCCGCTCGTAGGTCACCTGCGTGCCTCGATCACCGTCGATCATCGTCATGGTGATCCCGCCCAGCCGGACGACGCGGATCGCTCCATCACCTCCCGCGTCGGTGGCTTTGACGGGGTTGTCGCCGCCCCAGAACTGAATAGAGTTGAAGATGAACGCGTCGAGTAACGCAGAAAACATGTACACAGGGATCACGATCATCCCAAAGAATACAATTTCCTTCATCCACTTTTCATTCACCTCACCACTGCCTTTGATATTGCTGTTCCAGTGATACACGTTCCTTGTCAGGTTGAACGGTCCATAACAGGCGCTTGTGACAGTCAGAAAGCAGACGAGCACGAAGCCGGTCAGCGCGGTGCGCACCAGATGCCTTGTGTTCATGATGGTTTTCCTTTCGTTCGTTCAGTTCGTTTCCTTGTGAATTTCTTTGTTCCTTCTACCCGATCAGGCAGTCGGACCAACAAGGGCTTGGGCTTTCCTCGGCCGACCGTCAAGAGTCCAATTCCACGCGGCAACGAGAACCGCCTGGGACCTGCGGAGCCGGGATTAAACAACATGGTCGCACCGTATCGTTCAATCGCCGGCCTGTGGCTGTGGCCAAAGACGCAGACATCCGGTTGCTCCCGATCCAGCCACTCCCGTGCGTCCTTCGTCAATTGTCCGTTCTCGTACAACACGTGGCAGACGGCAATGGTTGTTCTGCCTCGGCGAAGGATAGTCCGCCTGGGGAATCCGCTTTTTTCATAATTATCAACATTTCCCGAGACAGCAATCACCGGTGCGATCCGTCGTAACCTTTGAATGACGCATTGTCCCCCAATGTCACCGGCATGCAGGATCTCTGCCACCTCGGCAAAATGATCTTCAATGGCCGGATCATACAGTCCGTGTGTGTCGGCGATGACACCGATGCGCATGGATCGTAACCGTTTCATGGTCGCACCGCCTCGTGCACCCCCAGCGACTCCTGGACGGTCTTCCAATCGAACTCGAACGGCTCAGGCTGCTGTTTCGGCAAGGCCGCGATTTCCGCTCGAAGGCGCGCAGCACGGTGCTCGCTCATCGGATGAGTCGACAGGATCTCGACGCGCTCCTTGTCCTTTTCCGATAGGCGCTCGAAAAATCGGATCATGCCATTGGGATCGATCTTCGCACGCTGGAGCAACTGCAGGCCTGTGATGTCGGCTTCCGTCTCCTGCTCGCGACCGAATTTCAGGGTCAAGAGCTCCACTCCGACTTGCTTCATGAGGCCAATCAAGCCCTGTTGATCTCCGAGCACGATGGTCACAACCGCGATCAGGCCGAGTTGTTTCACCATTCGATCGAGACCGTGCCGCTGCAGGACGTGATTCAGTTCATGGCTGAGCACGCCGGCCACTTCCTCTCCGCTCTCCGCTTTCTTCATCAGACCGGTGAAGACGACGACGTAGCCCCCCGGCAAGGCGAACGCGTTGACGACATCGCTCTTCACCACAGAAATTTCAAACTTGTAGGGATTGTCGGGGATCTTCTCTATGAGCCGTTGCGTCATCTCATGCACCGCCGCGACCGCCGGGCCTTCTTTGATCACCGTCTGTTGCGCGAGAAAATCTCGATACGCCGATTCGCCGAGCTTCTGTTCCCATTCGACTGGTATCCGACTCACTGCCAGCTCCACCAGCCAGTCGGATCCGAGCCAGAGAAAGAGCAGCACCGCGCCTACCGACCCCAGCGCAAGGCCCCACATCCGGCGCCGATGAGTGCGAGCCTCCCGAACTTTCGTTGCCGCCGCTTCGAAATGATGCGTGAGTTCCGGCGGCGCGGCACGCCGAAATGCGCTGATGAGAACGGGATCTTTCAGATAGAGTGTCCTGGCCGAGGGTTCCTCCTCCCATTTCACCACAAGTTGGTCATGGTCCATGCCTCCGGCGGACACTGTCAGATTCGCGAACGCAACCGTGGTCCCATTGATGGCGGGCGAGGGAGGCTCGAAAT
>DATIFR010000181.1:0-1683 GCA_035455145.1 Nitrospira sp. | reverse complement strand
CGACCAGCCCCACCGCAAGCGCGAGAACCAGCCTGATGTTGCTCGTATTTCTAAGGAACGTTTTCATCGTCAGCCTCTCCATCAACAGATGGTCAACCTTGATATTCGACACGCCATGTCGCTTGCCGCGGCAAGACTCCCTCATTCCGAGAGAATAACCGCTTGCGAGAGTCGAATAAGATCGATGCTAACGAACAGGGGGGGCGCGGGTGGAAAAACTGCAGGAGAAATTGCTTTGAATGCTGGCAGTGGAGGATTGTTCGGCGAATTCTTGGGGAACAACATGGAGAGGCATCAGCACGGTGGAGACTTCACCGGCTTGCCCTGCTGCACACATCCAGGAGCAGAGCACGGTGCCGTGGGTGGCTTTCTGATGATGTGAATGTTGGACGTCGTGCGTCAGCGACTGTGCGGCCGCGAAGCCGCCAATCGCCAGAATACACAGGACGAGAACGCAGGCGAGAAAACGTTGCATCCGACCGTGTAGCATGAGGAACGCCCTATCAGGACCGGCGACACGATGGTACTGGAGCCGGGTCAAAGGAGTCAAGATCAGCCGGCCCGCGGTGTGGCTATCTTCCTCATAGGATTCAGAAAAGCTTTCCGGTATACTGCTCGGGCAACTTCGTCTTAACGCTTGCGCTCGGAACTCCCACCCTTTATATAATCATCGCATGGTCACCCAACTTTTGAATCTGATCTTCGGCAGCAAGAACGACCGTGAAATCAAGGCCTTGATGCCGATTGTCGAGCGCATCAACGCCCTGGAGTCCGGCCTGACTCCCCTTCCCGACCAGGCCCTGGCCGACAGGACCCAGGAGTTCAAGAAACGGCTGACGGCCGGCGAAACACTCGAAGACATCCTGCCCGAAGCCTTCGCTGTCTGCCGCGAAATGTCCCGGCGCAAGCTGAATATGCGCCACTTCGATGTACAGCTGATCGGCGGCATGATCCTTCACAAGGGCCGCATTGCGGAAATGAAAACCGGCGAGGGCAAGACCCTCGTGGCAACGCTGCCGATTTACCTGAACGCGCTCGAAGGGAAGGGCGCCCACCTGGTCACCGTCAACGACTATCTTGCCAAGCGCGACGCCCAGTGGATGGGCCAGCTCTATCATGCCCTTGGGCTCTCCACAGGGGTCATTCAACACGATGCCTCGTTCATCTTTGATCCGACCTACGAAGCATCCGACAAGCGGCTCCAGCACCTGCGACCTTGCACCAGACCGGAGGCCTATCGTGCCGACATCACCTACGGCACAAACAACGAATACGGCTTCGACTATCTCCGCGACAACCTCGTCGTCACCGACTTGAATCAGTGCGTGCAGCGCGAATTGAACTTCTCCATCGTCGACGAAGTCGACAGCATCCTTATCGACGAAGCGCGGACGCCATTGATCATCTCCGGCCCGACGGACCAGACGACCGACCTCTACTACCGCATCAACGCGATCATTCCCCAGCTGAAGGCGGAGCACGACTATACGATCGAAGAAAAAACCAAAACCGCCGCCCTCACCGAAGAGGGTAACGTCCGCGTCGAAAAATTGCTCGGTGTCGACAACTTATACGATCCGGGCAATATGGATCTCGTGCACCACGTGGTGAAGGCACTCCAAGCCTATGCGTTGTACAAACGCGACGTGGACTACGTCGTCAAAGACGGCGAAGTGATCATCG
>DATIFR010000180.1:0-11576 GCA_035455145.1 Nitrospira sp. | reverse complement strand
AAGAACACGAGGACACTGTCCGTCAACGCCATCCGGCTCAGCCCGATCATCTCGATATTCAGCAGCAACATGAGTGCGCCGAAGAGGCCGATCTGCGCATTGCGGTATCGGGAGAGAAACCAGTACTGCAGCAGAATCAGTGCTGCGCCAAAGAGGGCGGAAGGAAATCGTGCTGCGAATTCGTCCACGCCGAAGGTCGCGTAGGAGCCGCTCATGAGCCAATACAGGAAAGCCGGCTTGTAGAAGCGGGGTTCGTAGTTGAAGGTCGGCGTCATCCAGTCGCCGGTTTCCAGCATCTCGCGTCCGGCCTCCGCATTGCGGCCCTCGTCACGATCGGTCAGCCCGATCGATCCCAATCCGACGAAGAGGAGCAGGATTGCGAGGCTCAGGAGGACTGCGAGATTCACGACATATTTTGAGGTCGGCATGGAGGATGATGACATAAGGCAATCAGCGTCGTCTGCGCAATGAATCAGGAGTTCCCGGCCGATTGTGCAGGGTTTGTCGTCGGCGAGGTGCCCGCTCGTCGAATCAGCACGAGATTTCTAATATAGACGACAGCACCGACCCCCTGACCCGCGATGAAGACGGGATCCTTTCTATAGATGGCATAGGCCAGCGTGATGAGTCCGCCGATCAGGCTCATGTACCAGAATGCCAGCGGAACCTGACTCTTCGCTTTCCGTTCGGACACGATCCACTGAAGGACCCAACGCCCGAAAAAGAGCCCCTGCCCGAGAAATCCGATTGCAATCCAGATTGTTTCCGTCATCGTCATAGTCGTGAGGTTCGAGGTTCGAGGTGGATGGACTCAGGAATGCAGCGAGGGATGTCGATACTGGTATCGCAAGACACGATGTTGCATCCACCGCACTGCGATGAGATCGTACAAGCCCTTGAAGAGTCGATTGCCGACGCCGTATTTGGAAATCCCGTGGGCCCGGGGATAGTGACTCACCGGCATCTCGGTCACGGTGAACCCATGCATGAGTGCCAGGGCCGGAAAGAACCGGTGCATGCCGGTGAATAACTGGAGTTTATCGACGACGGCCCGCCGGAAAATCTTCAACGAGCAGCCGGTATCGTGGACTCGGTCCCCGGTTATCGCGCTCCGTACTGCATTGGCGATACGAGAAGACAGTTTACGCACGAGATTGTCGTTGCGTGTAGTGCGCCAGCCGCAGACAAGATCGTAGCTCTGTGTCAGAGGAAGCAAGGTCTCTATATCCACGGGATCATTCTGAAGGTCGCCGTCCATCGTGATCACGAGTGCGCCAGTGGAATGTTTGAATCCGGCATCGAAGGCCGAGGATTGCCCGTAGTTGCGGTCAAAATGCAGGACGCGCACGGGGGGATAGTTCCGGGCCAGTTCGTCCAGCAGTTCGCTGCTGCCATCGGTGCTGCCGTCGTCGATATAGATCAATTCATAGGGCGCCGAGCGCGACTCGTTCCGTGCGCCCAGGACCTTGAGCACGCGTTCGGTGAGCGGAGCGAGGTTGTCTCGTTCATCCTTGATCGGGATGACGACGGAGGCCCATGGGCGGGGTGCATCGGTCATGATGAACTGAAACGCTCGGCATTTGAGAAGGATGAAGAAATCATCTGCGCATTCTACAGAAGGCCTGGAGGGGGGTCAAACTATGCGGCCCGGCAGCGACTTCGCGCAGAGAGCAGTTCCCGCGCCTTTCATGCCTGTCTCGCTACTGTTTTTCCGCAAGCACCGTAAACCGCATCGTGCCCATAAGGCTCATCTCGTTGATCTGCTCACCCGCGTGAATTTCCACCTTGTATCGCCCCGGTTTCCACCCGCCTTCAGGCGGTGCGAGTTTCAGATAGCCTGATTCATCTTCGAGGGCGATGTACATGGCATCCTGGCCGACGATCGTGCGCGGATCGAGCCCCGGCACCGACTCAGGAAAGCAACGGCCGAACACTTGAAATGCCTGATAATGTTGATGGAGCTGGAAGACGATGAAAACCCCCGCGGCATCTGGACGAAACTGCTCTGTCGGTTTGACGGGAACGATCTCGTGGGTCCGACGAAATCCCAGCTCCTCGTCGAAGCCCTCCGCCATCGTGATGGCTCGAAACATTCCTTGGGGCGGCGCGTCAAAGTCATAGGGCTTGGCATCTTGCAGGCGGTTCTGGAATTCGGGGATGGGAGGATTCTTGGTGATCGGGAGATCTCCTGCCTGCACCAACGCGCCACCGAGAAGACAAGAGCATAGCGTGAGTGAGACAACGACGGAGAGGCGCATGGCTCAGTTCGTACACCGATGAATAGGGGCTGTCAAGGAGCAGAAATAGCTGACATTCATCAGCCCTCAGCCGTCAGCATTCAGTGTGAGGAAATGCAGAAGGAGTCGTCTGTAAGGCTGGTCCCAGGCCGATAGCTGACGGCTGAAAGCTGAGGTGAAAGCCCGTTGCGGCTGTTTCCAACCATCTGCTAAGATTCGCGCTCCTTGAGCGCAGGGCGAGGGGTGAAGGGCAAGAGGCAATGGGCAGGAAGGGTTTCGGAGACCTTCTCGTCTGGCAAAAGGCAAAAGATTTGGCGGTGAAGATCTATCATATATCCGATCGTACGGAGCTGAGGAAAGGTTTCGGATTGAGAGATCAAATGCGGCGCAGCGCCATCAGTGTTGCGAGCAACCTCGCGGAAGGTGATGAGCGCGGCACGGACCGTGAAGCCATTCGTTTCTTTTACATGGCGAAAGGATCTGTAACCGAATTACGCACACCATTCCAAATCGCCTATGATGTCGGCTATGTGGAACGGTCCACCTACGACAGTGTTGAAGTTGAATGTGTCCAACTGGGGAAAATGATCGGAAGTCTTATCCGAGCAAGGAATCAGGCCACTTGCCTCTAGCCCCTTGCCTCGAGCCTAGGTGAATGTATGTTGCAGGATGCGGATGCCTTACCCCAGCTGATCGGCGACTATAAGCCGGTCGATCAGTGGCAAGTGCATATCAATCAACTCTTCTATCGCCTCCGAGGCGATCAGATCCGTCGCTACTATCAAACGTTCGCCTCGGCGGATCACCGGCTCGCTCACGCGCTGGCGACCGATTATTACGAAAAAGTCATCACACGTGAAAAAAAACGGGGCAAAGGGGCAACGGGTCAGCGGGGTAGTGCAGAATCAGGTTCCACCGATACCCCGTCTATCTCCCTATCCCCTGCGTCGCCCCTCACGGTTCTCGAACTCGGGCCCGGCAATGGTAATCTCGCTGCCTGTTTTCTGACCCACCTGAAAACGTTGGACCGAGACGGGCTGATCTATCCCCGTGTCCGTTACGTGCTGGTCGATTGGGAGCAAACCATGCTCGATGCGGCTACAGCCCATCCGGTACTCGCCGCTCATCGCGATCGAGTCGAGACGCTCTGCTCAGTGGTCGATCAGGTGGCAGGGGTGGCGGATGGCACGGTTGATCGCATTTTCTGCAATGAGTTATGGAACGATTTGCCGACGAAACTCATGTCGCGTCAGGCCGGCGAGATCGAGGAGGAATTCCTGAGGCCGAACCTGAGCGAAGCCCTTCATGCCAAGATTCAGGACTGGGCCACCTTCGTCCGTGCATTCGAAGCCAAAGACGTCGAGACCCTGAAGACCTTCCCGCCGTTTTTCGACGATCTGGTGTGGGAACGGGAATATCGGGCGGTGGAATGGAAAGAAGTTCCCTATCGCAAGACCATCACGGAATTTCTGCGCCGGATCGACGAGCAGGTGGTGGTGCCGGTGAATATCGGCGCTCATGCCACCATCAAGGAGGCCAAACGTCTCTTGGCGCCGGATGCGGTCGGGTTCAGTAGTTTCGATGCAGGCACAGCCGATCTGAAGGTATTGAACGATCCTGACAAGCCCTGCTCCGGCCAATTCGGCGGCCAGCAGAGCTTCATGGTAAACTTCACCCTTGCCGAAGCCGTCGTCAAGCAACTGGAGGCCGGCACGGTGTCAATAGAAAGCCAGCGTGAGTTCATTGGTCGAAGCCTCGGGACGAATGTGTTAACGCTCATGGATCTCCTGGCCACGCATCCGCTCGCCGGTTCTAAGATGGAACCCTGGGAACAGGATCGGCTGATCCTGAAGACCATCAAGGCATTGAACGAAACCTATCAGAGCCCCTACGCGAGAAGCATGGAGTTCCCGATCCGAGCGGACATGCCGACAGAAGAGCGCGACATGCTCCAGGCCTTGGTTCGAGAGCTCAAGCCCGGCGGAGTGCCTGATACGGTGGCCTATATCACGGAAGAAGAGCTGACGCTGTCTTCCAAAGATCTGGAAGACGTCGGGTATGATACTCAATCATTTCTCATCGCCCTTACGGCACCACCCAGCCCGGTAGATTATTTTCATCTCTCGATCCGACCCCGCTGATCCACATAAGATTCGATAGGGCCGAATGGCCTAATACGTGAAATTAGACTTGACTAATCTCCTGTATTTCTATAGCCTTCCCCCCGTTTGTGGAAGGATCCCCGCCTTTCGTACTGCATCCGGTGACGTTAATTGAACGGTACTCCACGGGCGGGACAGAAAAGAAAGCGAGCGTTGCACAATGTTCGGCTCATTCGGATGGATGGAACTGCTGCTGATTCTGATTATTGTCCTGATCATTTTCGGCGCCGGAAAAATTCCGCAATTGGGTGAGGGGCTCGGTAAAGCGATTAAAGGATTTAAGAAGAGCGTTAACGAAGCCGATGCCATCGATGTGACGCCTCCGCCTGCCGATGCGGCGGCGCCGGTGCAGCCCCAGGCGGCCCAGGGGCAGACGCCGCCGGAAGCAGCGGCACAAACTCAGCAAGGGCAGCAGGCGAAGCAGGGGTAGTCTGGGTAAGACCGAGGTTGGAGGACTGAGGCCTGGGCATGAGGAAAACGAGTCCGAATCTCAGTCCTCACCACTCAGGACTCAGCACTGAAGCACATGTTCGGACTGGGTGCCGGCGAAATACTGATCATCCTGGTCATTGCGTTCCTGTTGTTCGGCCCCAAGCAGTTGCCTGAAGTCGGCCGGCAAGTTGGGAAAGCAGTCAAGGGCTTTAAGGAAACGGCGGAAGACCTGAGAAAATCGGTTGAGCCGGAGCTCAACATGATTCAGCAGGAAGTCAAGATGGTGGAGCAGGATTTCCAGGCGTCCATGAAGGAGGCTGAAGAAGAAATCAATCAGGCCACCACGCCGAGCGACAAGCAGGCCGGTTCATCAGGACCGGCAAACCAGGCCTAGCGGTTGCTCGAGACGAGGAAGGTGGCCGGTACGTCAGCACACTGTACCACTGTTCGGGAAGGAGGTGACTGCCTCTTCATCGACGGCAGGAGCGCAAGTGTGAGAGGGTCGTACTCGGTAAATGAGAAATTGCTGGTCAAGTAAAACGGTTGGTGAGAGAGTACGTACGTAGCAGAGGGTGGGAAGCGGGTTTTTCGTCGGCAGTCGAGAGGCGTGGGCACGACAGCCTCTCAATTGGAAGGAATCGGGAGTTCGTCAACGTGGGCGCAGTTGGATGTCAAGTCGGCAGTACGACACCGAGAACGGACAACGGTGAAGGCTGTTATCCAATTCACAGGAGGAACGTTATGAAAAGCATCCTAGGTCGAACAGGGTGGGCCAGTGTGGCTACCTTCTTCAGCGTGGCCGTGATGGCAGCGGGCATGTCCTTTGTGACGGTCCCGGCTCAAGCGGCGTTCGAACTACCGGAGGGGGAGAAGATTACCAACGTCCCCGCCATTCCACGTGCGATTCCACAAAAGGAGGCGTACGAACTTTACGATCCGAAGATCGGGAAGAATTTTGACATCAAGAACTTCTGGCTTCGTGCGGACTTGCGCGTACGGCCGGAAATGCGCAACCAGGGTTGTTTCGGCAGTACCAGCGTCGGTGGGGGGGCTTGTAATGCGTTCGGAGGAAACTCAGCGAACGGGACCAAAGGAAAATCGAACGATTTCTTTGTTCAACAGTGGGTACGCCTTGGCATCGGCTACGACCTCTCGCCGGATGTGAATTTCTACATGGAAATCATCGATTCGGCGGTGTGGGGCGCCAACGGGGCCAATGGTACCGGGGGAGCACAAGTCGACGCACTGAACCACAATGGTTGTTCCACGAACAACGGTGGAGGGAACTGCGGACGTTTAGGTGTGCGTGCTGCCTACATGTTGATCCGGAACTTTGCCGGCATACAGGGCTTCAGCGTCAAGGCCGGTCGGCAGTATCTGGTTTTCGGAAACCACTCCCTGTTCGGCCACTTCGACTGGGCCAATACGGGTTTCTCCCATGACGGCGTGATGTTGCAATACAGCACCAAGGCCTGGGATAGCTACCTGGGTTGGTTCCGCACTTCTGAGTCTGATCTCGGACAGGCATCGCCGGTCGGGAGCCTTGCACCGAACATTGGCCCGAGCGCAATCAACAACGGCAGCGCGAATACTGACTCCGACATGTTGATTTTCTACAACCAGATCAAGTCGGTGCCAGGATTCCTGATCGAACCGTATTATATCCTCTACTCGAACCGGTACAACACGATCGACAACCGGGGCCAGGGCGTCGGGACGGCGAAACACGCGAACCAGACCCGTCACAACGTCGGGAACCGGATCGAGATGCGCAAGGGTAACTTCGATGCGACCAACGAAACCGTCTATCAATTCGGCGAGATGGGCGACAACAGTGCCGGTGCATTGGCTGCCCAAGGCAATCAGAAGAACCTTCATATCAGCGCCTGGGCGACCAGAAACTGGATCGGCTACACCGCCTATCAATCAGCCTGGAAGCCGCGTTTGGCGTTCAACTTCGATTATGCCTCTGGTGATGGTCGGGCGAACTGTACGCTGGCGGGAAGCACCACCCCTTGTAAAACAGCCAATACGTTTGAGAACCTGTTCCCGACAAACCACATCCACATGGGCTACATGGATGTCCAAGCCTGGAAGAACATGTTGAGCCCCTCGGTCAACTTCCAAGCCAGGCCCACCAAGGATGACCATATCGAAGTGTGGTACACCAACCTGAATCTCGCGAACGCCAAAGATAACTGGTATCGCGGGGCGCAGGGAGTGTATGTTTTCTCCAAGAATGGCAACACCAAGAAGCACATCGGTGACGAAATCGACTTCACCTGGACCCATATGTTCATGGACGGAAAGCTGGCTTTCCAGGCCACCTATGGTCACCTGTTTGCCGGTGGATACATCCAGGAAAACCTGGGTACCAGCGTCGATCAAGAGTGGGCATACGCCCAGCTCTGGATAAACTTCTAGGAACGAGTAAGGGGTGAGGGGTCAGGCGTAAGGCGAAACCCCAATTCCCGAGTAGCGAATGAAACGTTAGGCGTCTGGCGCGACCCGCTTCGAGCCTAATCAAGAGAAAGCCCCGCGGGGAGATCCCCCACGGGGCTTCTTGTTTTCGACGGGATGTTGAAAAAGACGTCCAGCGTCGTTCTCCCGTCGTTCAGACCCTCGACGTACCAAACTAAACGCACTGGGGGCAAAGTACCTATCCGCTCGCATATGATCGAAGCGAGCGGTTCAAGCAAAGCTTGGTATGTACCTCCTCGGCTTCACTTGGTGCGGCCTAGCCTGTGGAAGGGCGTGCTTCAGCGCGCCGGGGCGGGTGGGTGAGAAGGTCGCCTTTTTGAACATCCCTCTGGATCGCACTATGGCCGTAGGTTGCCAGCTTGGCTGAATCGATGCTGCAGCTCCTTGTACGTTTGCGTCACGGGGAATTGCGGAAATTCCTTCGGGAGGTAATCGGGCGGGCGGAAGAAGAAGCCTGCGTCTGCTTCGCTCAGCATGGCGGTGTCGTTGTACGCATCACCTGCCGCGATGGTAAAAAAGTTGAGCGACTTGAACGCGGCGACGGAATGTTTTTTCTGATTCTGCATCCGCATATGGTAATTCGCGATGCGGCCGCTGCCGTCGATTTCCAGCTGATTGCAGAAGAGGGTCGGGAATCCGAGCTGGCGCATGAGGGGCAGGGCAAATTGATAGAAGGTATCAGACAGAATAATCAGCTGGCACCGTTCACGGAGCCAGGAGACAAAGGCCGGCGCGCCCTCCAGCGGTCCCATCTTATCAATCACGGCCTGAATGTCGGCGATCGTGAGCCGGTGCTGATCCAGGATGGCCAGGCGGCGCTTCATTAAGGCGTCGTAGTCCGGCATTTCCCTGGTTGTGATCTTGAGTTCTTCGATGCCGGTTTTCAACGCGACGTTGATCCAGATTTCCGGAACCAACACGCCTTCGAGATCGAGACAGGCGATGACAGGCTTCTGCATGGACACACTCCTTCGTTCAATGGTTCAGAGTCACAGACCAACCGGATGACCAATCACCCTTGAGGGGTCTGGCCGCGGGCGTGGAACTCCTGGCTCAGGAACCGCCACATCTTGTCGAGCATTTGGTCAATGAGACCCGATCCTGTCCAGGTTTGGGCGGATTCCTGTCGATGCCGGTCCGCCCAATCCAACGCGAGCGGAAGCGGAATCAGGCGGGGGGTGGATTGTGTCAGCGAAGCCCAGACAAGGCCGAGGACGGTCCCGATGCGAATCGGAACCGGCAAGGGGCGCACGGGATTTCCCACGATGTCGGAACAGAGTTCTGCCGGCGAGGTCACGAGGAGCTCCCGGCAGGCGGCAGGTCTGGCTTCGTAGATCGAACACATTTCATTTTCAAGAAACGGACAAGGGAGGCGCAACGCGTAATAGGCGCGGTTGACCGGCTCCAGTTCTTCGTCCGGGAGAGCTTTCGAGGCGTTGGCCACGTCATGGAGCCGGGTCAGCAATCCTTGTTTCTGAAGCACGTTCTTGGTTTCCGCCAGGCGGGTGGAGATACGGTCACGCTGATCTGCCGGCAGCTGCTCGACATAATCTCGAAGCGAGAAGGCTTCCGGCGGTGAAACCGGCACCATCATCCGGCAACAGGCGGCACAGCCCATCCGGCATGAAATGGCTTGGCCGGTTTCCTTCGCGTGCCGCTCTTCGAGTTGCACGGCTTCTTCGCCGAGACGCCTCGCGACCGGGACGATCGCCGTAATCGGGACGAAGCCGGTCGGGACATCGAGGGTCGTCGTCAGACGTCCGGCCGGCGTATTCAGCGCAATTTCGAATCGCTCGACAGAAGGCATCGCCATCCGCGCATCATAGAAAACCCTCAACCGGTTGGTCAAATGCGTTACCTGTGAGGAAGCGAGGCGGGCCGGTTGCTCTGAACCCTCCATGGACGCATAATGCCCGCGTGAGGAGTTGGGAATGGCGCTCTCTGGACATGTTGTCGGATTGCTCAAGGAATACATGCGAGATCTGGTCGAGCAGGCCGAGCAGGAAGCTACGGCCCACGAGTCATTCGGGTTTTCGACTATGCCCTATCGATCGGACCAGGCGATTTCAGATCTATTAGCAATACTGGATGATCGGATTGAGTCGGAAGGGCTGCAGGTGGGGTTGCCGGAAGATTTCCTCCACCAGATGTGGAGTCTCTGCAACGAGGCGCGGGTCCAGGTGACCGACCAGGTGTGGCTGGATCGGAATAGCCGTGACCAACCGGCCTCCAAGGCCAGGGTGCGCGAAATGACCTACCAGGCATTGATCACATTCCTTGAAACGCACGAGACATGACCGGCTTGCTGCTCAAGATACAAGGATTGGCGGCAGTCGCTCTGATTGCGATGTTGCCTGCATGGTGGCCGGATGAAGCGACAGGCACGGATGGGACGATAGGCCGGCCGTCGGAGGCAGCGTTCGATCTCGAGCCGGTTGTCCAGAAGGGCTTGCAGTCCCCGCTCTTCGTCACCCATGCGGGCGATGGGTCAGGGCAACTATTTGTTGTCGAACAGGGCGGGACGATTCGTGTGATCGACCGGGACGTCCTGCAGGAGGCTCCGTTTCTCGACCTGCGCGATCGCGTGACGACGAAGGGCGAGGAGCAGGGTCTCTTGGGACTGGCGTTTCATCCGGACCATCGGCGCAACGGCCGGTTGTTTGTAAACTACAACCGGCGAGACGATGGGGCAACGGTGTTGGCGGAATACAGCCGCCAGGGCCGGAGTCTACAGATTTCTGCTGCGACGGAACGCATTCTCATGGTGGTGCCGCAACCCTATCTCAACCATAACGGCGGGATGGTGGCATTTGGCCCGGAGGGGTACCTGTATATCGGCCGTGGCGACGGCGGTTCGCGCGGCGATCCACAAAATCGCGCACAGAACCCGCATGAATGGCTGGGGAAGATCCTACGCATCGACGTCGATCGAGAACGTCCCTATGCGATCCCCCGTGATAATCCCTTCGTGAAAGGCGGCGGTCGCCAGGAAGTGTTTGCATTCGGCATCAGAAATCCCTGGCGGTTTTCATTTGATCGGGAGACGGGGATGCTCTGGTTAGCCGATGTGGGCCAGCATAAGTGGGAAGAGGTGGATCTCGTCGTCGCCGGAGGAAATTACGGCTGGCGGATCATGGAAGGAACTCATTGTTACAAGCCCGAGCAGGACTGCAATCCGGAAGGGCTGATCTTTCCGCTTGCCGAATATGGACATGAGCAGGGCCGTTGTTCGATCACCGGCGGCTATGTGTACCGCGGGCAGGCGGTGCCGGCCCTACGGGGCACCTATCTCTTCGGAGATTACTGCAGCGGGGAGTTGTTTGCGCTTTCCTCCTCAGCGAACCGGAAGGCATCGACGGTACCGCGGGTGCTCATGCATACGGGATATCGGATCTCTTCATTCGGCGAAGATGAAGCCGGTGAAGTGTATGTCGTCGATCACAAGGGTGGCCTCTATCGGCTGGCTCCAAGTCGGTCGCGACATACACCATAGATCCCTCTATTTAAAGTTTTCCATGGATCCAACAGAGCGCTATCCCGGCCACTTCCGCCACCCATCCTCTCGTATCTTGAATGGCCAAGTCACTGGGGGGAAAAATCGAATGGAGCTATCTGGCTCCAGCTGTCTTCTGGCTTGTTTCTCAGGACGAAATCATAAAGGGCCCAGTTCAGGGAGTGGAGTCCGTACTTGACGAGCTTATAAATTCCAAACCAGAATGGCGCGAATTCCATCACATGACCTTATCTTGGGGTATAACGGGCGACTGCATACAGCCGTCTTTTGGTATGGCCAAGTCTCACGGGAGAAACAGATGCCCAAACGGCGATGCTATTGGCTCATGAAATCAGAGCCGAGCGTATTCTCGATCGATGATCTCGCCAAATCACCCAAACAAACCACCAGCTGGGATGGAGTGCGGAACTACCAGGCGAGAAATTTCATGCGCGCCATGGCTGTCGGCGATCTGGTGTTGTTCTACCATAGTAATGCCGAGCCGCCTGCCATCGTGGGTACGGCGGAGGTTGTGCGGACGGTCTATGCCGACGACACGCAATTTGACAAGCGAAGCCATCACTATGATGCCGCGAGTACCAAAGCGGCTCCGCGATGGGATATGGTCGATATCAAGTATCGGGAGAGATTCAAACGTAGCCTGTCTCTGGATCGACTTCGACAGGAACCCAAGCTGAAAGGTATGGTGTTATTACGAAAGGGCTCCCGGCTGTCCGTGCAACCGGTGACGGAATCCGAATGGGCAGTCAT
>DATIFR010000179.1:0-2585 GCA_035455145.1 Nitrospira sp. | reverse complement strand
CGGGCCTGTGTTGAGATTCCACGATAGAAGCCAACGATGTCATCCAATGTATCGAATTGGCCGTTGTGCATGTAGGGCGCCGAATGGCTCAGATCGCGGAGTCCCGGCGTCTTGAATCGGGCGATGGCTCGGTCCAGCAATACCGCGTCGGAGAAGGGACAAGGCTGTTGCTCGTCGCACAGAATGGTTCGGATCTTTGCTTGCGGATTCGGAATATCCGGATTGGCGAAGACGTTCCACACGCCCAGATCAGTCAAGGAGGGGTCAGCCAGGACGGGAATTGCGCGAAAACGTTCTGAGGCGTTGGGATGAATTTCGGTGGCGGGGAGAAAGGCATCATAGTTTCCGTTACGAGTAGCAAGGTTGGGAATTGCGAGTGCCGCGAATGCGCCGGCTCCGTGGATGCTGTCATATTCCGTCTGTGCGGTACCCGTGTTGTGCAACTTGAAGTCTGTGAAGTTCGGCGCGGCGTGGCAGACTGGGCAATTGCCGATCTTGCCTGCGGCCAACTCCGGTGCGCTGGGCGTGACTGCCGATGGCTCGGCCAGAAAGATCTTCAGGCCTTCCAGTTCTTGAGGGCCGAATGTGAACGATTGGGAATGAAATTGAAATTGACCGTCTGGCCTGTTGGGATTGGACGAGACAAATTGCGGGCTTGCCAACCCGTTGACCAACGTTCGCAGCCTGCGGCTGTAATCCAGGGCTGATTCATTGTTGTTCGGTTGCTGGGGGAGGCCGTTGAGGCTCAAAAACACGTCGAAGGGTGACCGGATGAGATTGCCGCTGTCGTCCTGTTGCGAAAACAGAAGCTGTTTCACATAGGCGGCAACCACTTTGACGACCGCGTCGAAGATCTCCTGATCGGTACCGGATCCGATGAACGCACGAAATTCAGGCGGCAGGCGCAGTTCGTCTGGAATGGCAGGGTTCCCTCCCGTAAAGAGAATACGATAAGGGAGTCCGTCGAATTGCTGGGCAATCACTCCGCTCCCGTCATCGCCCCGTACGACCCGCGCGATGTGCGCAATTGCTTGCGATCGTTCGGTGTGCAACCATCCGTAGTTTCTGCCAGTAAAGGTTGCTGCGACGAGATCTTCCATCGAGTTGAATTCCGCATCGAAGTGGAAGAGGGATCCGCCTGGTCGATCGAGTGCGGAGTTGACGAGGGGAGGCGAATTGCGCGGCGCATGGGTCTTGCCGTCGGTTCTGGCTGGGATTGGGCTGCGGCGGGCAAAGTCCGCATAGGTGCGCATCCCTCCCCCCGAGGCCGTCAAAACATCGTCAACCATGTGACAGGCTCTGCAATTCATAGACATGCCTTTGAATGGGCCTGGATCAATGGGTGCGCCAGGGGTGGTTGTTTCCAGGGTATCCATCACGGCGTCACCGGCATTGTGATCGTTCACATTACCGCCGCTATCCAAAAATGCTTTGAACGATTGGGCAAAACGGGTTTCGACGAAGAGGCGTTCTCCCACGGAGGCTTCGGCCCCCGGTGTTCCTGTAGCCGAGACTGAGGATGGTGCGGAACTACCACTGCTACCGCATCCTCCGACTGTGACGCAGAGCAGAGAGATGAAGATCAGTGATGACCCTCCGACAGCTTGAGGGTATGTGTTGTGACAGGAACGAAGAGAAAACATGGTGCAGCCTCCAATACGTCTAACGTGGATCTACACAGCATCCATTGACCGATTCGCTGAGATCGGAACCGGAAAGAGATTGTTGAATCATGCCCCATACCTCGACGAGTGCCGGATCGAATTGAGTGCCGGAGGCAACCCTGAGAATTCTGAGCGCAATGAGATTTCGGACGGCAGGGTCTGATGTGCCGGGGACTTTGATGGCGTCGTAGGCATCGGCGACGGCGAGAATCCTGGCTCCGAGAGGGATAAACGGTCCTCTAATCCCGTACGGATAGCCGGATCCGTCCCAGCGTTCATGGTGGTGAGCAATCAGGATCGAGGCTTCCCGGAGGAAGGGGAAGGGCTCCAGCAGCGACGCGCCAATCCGAGGATGATTCTGCACGGCGACGTAGGACGCGGCCTCAATAGGTGTGTGGCCTTTCTGTACATGGTGTGGAAGCATCAAGAGTCCAATGTCGTGCAGCAATGAGGCCAATTCAAGGTCATGCAACGCGTGAGCGGAAAGGCCGATTGCTTGACCGATCAACGATGAGGTAACAGCCGTCCGGAGGCCATGACCGGCTTGCCACGGGAGGGCATGGTCGAACTGCCTGCTCACTTGTCGTACCAGTATGAGCTCGACATCACGACGTGATGCGAGAGAAAGTCGCAGGCCATCGATCTTTCTGAGCATGGCCAGGATTGTAGTAATGCCAGGGTGACGATCGTCACAGACCTGCTGTTGCATCGGCTTCTGCTGAAAAAGAACGAGCCCAAGACCACATCATGTGATCTTGGGCTCTGGGTGAAAAACCTCTGGCCGGAATAGGCTGTTCGACTGTCGGACTATATCAGGAGCCTTCGCTCCGCTTTCCCGCCATCAGAGGCTGTTTCAAGACCCACATCTCGTAAAGTGGAATCGTCATCATCACGAAAAAACTTCCCATCATCAGGGTGTCT
>DATIFR010000178.1:0-17460 GCA_035455145.1 Nitrospira sp. | reverse complement strand
GATGAACGATCGTGAGGAGATCGGTCTGGGCCGAAACCAAGCGTCCTTCGTAAACTCGAGTCCGTTCAATCATCCCGTTAATCGGAGCGATGATAAAAGTATTATCAAAGTCGAACTTCGCCTTGACCAGATCGGCCTTCGCCCCGTCCAGCGCCGCCACTGCCGCCAACTCTTCTGCTACTGCATCATCAACGTCCTTCTGGCTCACGGCTTGCTCTGCCAGAAGGGGCTTCACGCGAGCAAGGTTTTGCTTCGCCTGCACCAGTCGCGCTTCAGCCTGGGCCACCTTCGCTTTCGCGCTGAGCAAGGCTGCTTTGAACGGAACCGGGTCGATTTGATAGAGACGATCACCTTTTTTGACTGCACGGCCCTCGGCAAAGAACCGCTCCTTGATGATTCCTGTCACCTGAGACCGAATCTCCACCGGACGTGAAGACTCAGTTTGACCGATGAACTCCGGCTCATCAGGCACATTTTGGACCGTTGCGGCCACCACCGGCACCTCCGGGATAGGGCGGGCCGGTGTGGAGGCCGCCTCTTGTTTGCACCCCCACACGCTCGCTGCTCCTACACCGACGAGAAAGATCGCAGCGACTCGATATGAGTGACTGATTAAAGACATGGCGGCTTTCTCCGTTCGACTGATTTTGCGATCGGCATTCTTTCTGATCACCCTTGCCGGACGATCATTGTAGCGGTTTACTCTCAAGCTCAACAAGGTACATAAGCAGTAACGCCGCGCGCAGCAACGGGAAGATGAGGGTCATCAACACAACCAATCAAAGCCGTGACCACACTCAGCTTCCCTCCTACTTATCCTTCCGACGCGAGCGAGATGCATCGGCCTGTCCAGTTTTCGCAATCTCTTCCACAATGCATCTGGTCAGACAACCGGCCGCGCGAAGCTCTACACCCTGTTGCCACATTCGCGTCAAAAGCGCTTTCCCCTCACCGTCCACGAAGGTCACGCCGGTCAAGTCGACCACGGTGCGGCCTTGTGGACTCGCTGTCATCTGACGCCAGCAGGTGTCGAGTTCCCCTACCCAAGGACCTGCGAGTCGTCCCTCAAGTTTGAACGACACTGAGTCCGACCCGGCATCTCGATGTTTGGTGATCTTCAGCATTCCTTGTTCCCCCTCATCTTTTGGATTGGCAAGGGCCGTTCCAGCGACGACCATCGGAAACGATCGTCTAAGCCATTGAAAGAACAAAGCGAGTCTTAAGTCCTTCCGACTCCGCCGATCTCCTGATGATCGAGCTCTGCCGATATCCCGGCACACGCCGAACCATCGGCGGATGCACGAAGGGGGTCCCGCGGTCAATTCAAGGTACTGATCTAGGTCGTGACCCGGGCCAGAATTCAGCTGCGGCACAACCGCGCAGCTGTCGAGTGTTCCGCTGAACTGTCGTGCGAGAGACCTGCGTGGGGTTTCCGTAATGCCTGGCTTCAGGTGGGCACTAACGATGAGGATCTGGCGATTCATAGGCAGATACGGAAGAGGGCAGAGCGTATGGCGTATAGCTTATGGCGCTCGGAAGTGTTGAGTCATGAGTGCTGAGGTTCGAAACCAAGAGCTGATGGCGCAGAGCACGAAACAGGGCGAGGTCCGAGAGGCCAAAGAAGCCAGAAGCCCGATCGTCGCGTTACCCTACCGTGAGCAGTTCGAGAATGTGTCCGTTGGGATCGCGGAAATAGACGCCCCGGCCACCGTTCGATGAATTCAGCTTCCCGTCCTCCAGATTCCCCGGCCCCCTGCCGAAGGGGATGCCGGCCTCTTGCACGCGCGTGAAAATGGCATCGAATTCCGGTTCGCTCACCTTGAACGCGTAGTGATGGACCTCGAACCGGTCGACGTCGTCGTGGAAATCGAGCGTGAGCGTCTCGTTCACCTTCACGGGGGCGAAATACCCGACCGCGTTCTCATCGAACGATAGTCCGAACATCATCGCGAAGAACTTTGCCGACGCGACCTTATCTTTCGCCGGCACGATCGTGTGGTTCAGCTCGATCGCCATCACATCCACCAAGCAGAGTGGTCATCGTCTCGCAGTGCTCGCTCCGAGCACTTCACGCATGACGGTCGCCAGGTCCCGCAGCGCTCGCTCGCCATCTCCGACGAACGAGGACCCATGCATGAGCGCCAATTGTTTTGGCCGGAGATCCGCCAGTCCATGCAGAATCGGCTCAGTCAACGGCGTGTAGGGATAGGCGTTGGCGAAAGATCCTTTTTGACCTTCGATCAACGCGTGCCTGGCTCGTTCGACTACATCCGACTCAGTGACCGGTTCCACGTCTCCTTCATGAGAGAACAGATCCGAGCACAGCAATGTACGCGTGACTTCTTCGAACAGCAGGCCCGCCTCCCAGTTATGTGGCACATGGGGCGTCTGGCGATATCGAAAACGGTACTTCCCAGTTTTGAGTATCTGGTCGTGCGCAAGCACGTGCGCCTGACGAATAGAAAAGTCGTTCACGCTGACCAGCGCCCCGACCAGGCCGCATATGGGTTCCGCGTGCGGCGCCAGGGCCAGCCAGTCATTCAGCGCTCCACATTCGTCCGCTTCGAAATGGCTGAATGAGATCCATCGCAGCATGGAAGGATCGATGACGCGCGCGACCGCATCCCGCACGAATGGAAACATCTGCTTCATTCCTGTGTGAAACAGGAGCGGCTCCTCGTCCTTGATCAGGAAGTGGTTGAACCGCAGGTTGAATTCTTTGACGTAGATGGAAATCGCAAAGTGATCGGGGGCGATTTCCGTGACCCTCGCGTTATCCGTCATCGCGCCTCCTTAGATTGAGCGCTTCCCCTCGCCAGGCATTCTCTCTTCGAAGTTAATGTGCGACCGGGTGCAAACCCCAGTGCCCCGACTGGCTGCCGCACTCGAGCTCCTTGTCAGATGGCGCCCCCAGCGTAACCTTGAGGCGCTTCAGAACAGCCAGGTGCAATAGGATCGACAATGGCACGGCATAGAGCGGCACCAGTACCAACGGAAACGCCGTGATCAACATGTTGGGGTTCTCCAAGGCAAGCGCCTGGAACGGCCCCGGTGAGGATAGAAACCCCGTGGTCACCGCCACGACGAAGTCGAGAATCCCGACCACATTCCACCTCAATGCTGCGAGACATGACCAGCGGTAGCCTTTGTAGAGCAAGTAACCGACAACCGGAGCGGCAAGACCCACGGCTATGTCCCCCCAGCCGGCCGGAATTGCAAACTCGCCGGGCAGGCGACCGAGAGAGTACAGAACCAGGAAATTGAGTCCCAGCACCCGATAGAGCTGGACACCCACCAGCCACGGCAGCGGGACCGTTGCAAGTACGGTCTTCAACGCCGAAGATCGATACAGCAGCCACGCACCCGTGAGGATCAGCAGTGCGATACCAAGCGCCAGTGCTGGAAACGCTCTCGAGGGGGTCGCTTGGAATATCCCGTTGCTCCCGAGCACAAACGCAAGCACCAGCCACCCAAAAAGATACATTCCCGAAGCGATACCAAAACGCCGCCGCGCCGCCGTATCGAGCGAGGAGCCCCGCGCATAAAACGTGATCAGTGCCCACACCGAGCATGCGATCAAGACAAGCGACGACACAATCGTCCACGTTACACCTAACGGCATACGGCACCTCCTTGTTCCACCGAGGAAAAGGTCGATTCGGTCGTCTCTTTCTACTATTTCGCCTGGGTCAGCATGTGCCCGCCCATCACCTCTTTCGTCTCCGCGAACGGTCCATCGATCACCATACGCCTGCCTCCCGAGTCTTTCATGCGCGAACCCTCCGAACTTGGCTGGAGCCCGGAGGCATCGAGTTGCACGCCGGTCTTCCCCGGCTCCTCCTGGTGCGTCGCCTTCTCGGCAGTGAGCTTCTCCTCCGGCATGACGCCCGCTTGCAGATCGTTCGTCGCCTTGGCCATGGTCATGAAATGCATCGCGGTGGTTCCTTTCTCCCTCACCTTCTCTTCTCCCCCAGCGGGGGAGAGGGTAGGGTGAGGAGGTGTTACAGCGTTTTCATGTCGATGACGAAGCGATACCGCACATCGCCTTTGAGCGTCCGGTCATAGGCCTCATTGACTTGCTTGATTGGAATCACCTCGACGTCCGCCGTGATGTTGTGTTGCGCGCAGTAGTCGAGCATCTCCTGGGTCTGGCGAATGCCGCCGACGCCCGAGCCCGCCAGTTTTCTTCGCTTGAGGATGAGCGAGAAGGCCTGGATCTCCAATGGCTTGGCCGGAACTCCCACCATAGTCAGTACCCCATCCCTGCGTAGAAGATTCAGGTACGCATTGACGTCGTGCGGCGCGGAGACCGCGTCAAGGATGAAATGAAACCGGTTGGCGAGGGCGGCGAAGTTCTTCGGGTCCAGCGACACGACGAAATCATGCGCCCCCAGGCGCCGCGCATCCTGTTCCTTCGTTTTGGACGTGCTGAAGACGGTGACCTCCGCGCCCATTGAAGCAGCCAGCTTGACCGCCATGTGGCCCAATCCGCCCAGCCCGACGATCCCGACCTTCTGGCCCGGACCGACATTGAAATGGCGGAGCGGTGAATAGGTGGTGATGCCGGCGCAGAGGAGGGGGGCGACGTTCGCGAGCGGGAGATTCGGCGAAAGCTTGAACGTGTAATGATCATCCACCACGATGTGAGAAGAGTACCCGCCGTATGTCGGAGTCTTTTGGTCCTGCTCGGTTCCGTTGTACGTCCATGAGGGGTGTTTCTCGCAGTACTGCTCCAGGCCTTCTTTGCAGCTCTCGCACACTCGGCAGGAATCCACCACTGTGCCGACGCCCGCCAGCTCACCGACCTTGAATCTGGTCACCTGGGATCCGACGCGGGCTACGCGCCCGACGATTTCATGGCCGGGAACCATCGGGAAGATCGAGCCGCCCCACTCGTCCCTTGCCTGATGAATGTCGGAGTGACAGACTCCGCAGTACAAGATCTCGATGAGGACGTCGCGGGGCCCAGGGTCGCGTCGCTCGAAGTTGAATGGTTCAAGAATCGACGTCGGGCTCTTGGTTGCATATCCGCGTGTTGGTAGCATGGCCTGTCCTCCTTCTCCACAGCCGCAAGGCTTATCAGATGACGAAGGGGGTTCGGCTGAGCTCCTGCAAGGTCGGCTCGATCCCCCTAAAGACGTTGCTCTTCCAAGTCATACACGTCGAACCAACGGTACACGACACGGTGGCGCGGGACGCAGGACGCGATGTAGTCCTCCATGTATTCCTGCAGTTCCGGCGTCAGATCGCTCAAGCTAAGGTCGCGTTCCTTATTGTTCCAGACGACGATGTCGGCGCGAGAGCGTTTCTTGGCATGCTCAACAATCCACGCGGCGATCTTATCGTCAGTCGCACCCGTGGCCACAAACCGCCTGAACGCACCGTAGTCGATCTCGGCGAATTTCAGCCACCGCTGATCGAGCGGACAGTTAGAGTGGTACTCGCCCTGCCAGCCAACGAGGACGGCGCGGCATTTGTCGACTGCACGGGCAGCGAGCACATAGCCTGCCAGCGTTTCGCGTGGGCTACGAGGAAACTCTTTGCCGTTCCGAAGATCGCGGGCCAACAGTTTTACTTCTTCTAGGTTTTCTTTCATGAGTTGCCTCCCGCCGATTACATCACCACGCCACCGCCGGCATGAATATTCTGGCCGGTCAACCACCGCGCCTCTTCGCTCACGACAAAGGCCACAACATCGGCAATGTCCTTCGGTGTGCCGAGCCGCTTGAGCGGCGACGCCTGCTCCCCGATCTGGCGGAAGGCGGGATCGGCGGGAAGCATCGCCGTGATTGTATAGCCGGGGGATACGGTATTCACCGTGACCCCCTTGGGCGCCAGCTCGTGGGCCAAGCCTTTCGTGAACTGTTCGAGCGCCCCCTTGCTGCCGAGGTACGCGGTAGCGCCGGCAAAACCAATATGGGTGCCGTCCGTCGAAATGTTCACGATGCGGCCGCCTTCCTTGATGACCTTCGCCGCTTCCTGAAGCGCAAAATACGGGCCCTTGGTATTGAGGGCGAACATACGGTCGAACTCTTCCTCGGTCGTCTCAGCCAGAGGCTTGAACATGAACATCCCGGCATTATTGACCAGGATATCCAGCCCGCCGAATGTCTTCACCGTATCCTTGATCAACCGTCCGACATCGCCGACCTTGCTCATATCGGCTTGGACTGCGACCGCCTTGCCGCCTTTGGATTCGATGCCGGCGACGACCTGCTTGGCCTTGTCCGCACTCTTACCGTAGTTCACAACCACGGTCGCTCCGTCCTGCGCCAACCGCTCCGCAATCGCGCGCCCGATGCCGTCTGACGACCCAGTTACGATCGCCACTTTTTTCGTTAAAGAACTCATGGTTCATCTCTCCTTCTTTCCATTGGTTGTCGTCTAGCCAGCAATAATCGCTTGTGATGAGAAAATCAGCTCGACCCGCACTTGACCGGTCAGACTGCGATCGTGTGCCCTTCGGTAACTCTTATCGCCCCCCCACTCTCGAGGGCGATGGCGTGCCAGGCCTCGATGCCGCCGGCGAGCGGCCAAACACGCGTCAATCCCTTTTCGCGGAGCTTCCACGCCGCCTGGACGCTTGCCGCATCCTTCGGGCACGCGCAATAGAGAATCACGTCGCGATCCCGCGGAAGATCGTGGTGCCTGGCGATCAATTCTTCCAATGACCGGGTGAGCGAGCCTGGTATTCCCGGAATATCATGACGATCGCCAACGGGACGCAGGTCGATGATGAGGGGGTCTTCTCCTGCCGCAATTTTCTCACTCACTTGTTGAGCGTTCATCCGCGGCACAAGACGTTCCATACGATACCGGTGTAGAGCCTTATAGATAACATAACCAATTACACCTCCAAGGAGGACCAGTCCGACTGTGGGACCCACGTGGGCAGTGACAGATACCGTTCGCTCAAGTTGGTCGCTGAACACATAGCCGAGACCGATGCCGGAACCCACCCATAGGATCGTTCCCAAGCCATTGAACAAGAGGTACTGCGGCACACGGAGCCCCACAATCCCGGCAAGCGGCGGCGCAATCGTGCTCAGACCCGGGATAAATTTTGCGACTACCAGCGAACGCACTCCGTGACGGGCAAAGAATTCCTCGGTCCGACGGACACAGGAGGTCGGCTCGAGCGAGATACGGCAGAGCCAGTTCAAGACCCGGCGGCCTCGCCGTCGGCCGAGCTCGAACCACACTTGGTCAGCCGCGAGAGCCGCAAGGACTGCTGACCCCACTGCCATACCCAACGTCATTTGTCCGGTGCCCGCCAAGGCACCAGCTGCGATTAGGAAAGGGACAGCGGGCAGCGGTAGCCCGATTTGCTCCGCGAAGACAGCCGCGAAGAGGACCAGGGTTCCATGTTGCGTCAGAAAGTGAAGAGCTTCGTTCATACCGGCCTCGTCTACATCGAAGATTGTGGATGATTGTGTGGCTCGCAGTCCTTCTCATGGCAATGATCGTTCCACACAAGCTATCTTCCTCCATAGATTGCGGAAGTGAGGAAAAATAGAGAAGAACTCGCTTCGCGAGGAGGAACCAATCGCTGGCGATGAGAGGGCGGTGACGGGGAGATACTGCCGACATCTCGGCAAGTGCCGAAACATCGTCGCCCCCCGCATGTGCGAGGTACTGGCCTCCACATCGAACCCCGATCAAAAAATAACTGGACCAAGCAATTACTTGATGTATCCCCCGGCATTCGAGCAGGACATCGCCACGGTAATCTAATGCGTGCTCCGAAGCTTCGATCAACTCGGCCGGCGAGGCAGGGTGGAACAACTACCCTTGGAGCGAAGTCGCATCCGGAATATGGTTCTTCGAATCGGCTATGGAGTCACACGTGAAGGATAGAAGGAGGGCGTTTGCGCCAGCGTGTATTGGGAGCGAGCATTGCCCAGACCGTGCGGCCGAATCCTCCCCAGGATCCGAAAGTATCGGTGACCGCGGAAGCCTCGTAGCCGCAGTGCACCATGCAGTCGGCGCACTTCTCGTTCCGTGCGGTACCATAGCGATCCCAGTCCGTGCCGTCGAGGAGTTCCCGGAAGGTCCTCACATAGCCGTCCTGCAGCAAATAGCACGGCTTCTGCCAACCGAAGATGTTGTACGTTGGGTTTCCCCAGGGCGTGCACTGGTAGTCCAGCTTCCCCATCAGGAACTCCAGAAACAGTGGGGACTGATTGAATCGCCATGACCGCTTGCGGTTACTGAGAATGTCGGCAAACAGCATATGAGTCTTCTGTCGCCGGAGAAAGTGCTCCTGATCCGGCGCTTTCGTGTAACTGTAGCCCGGGGAAATCATCATCCCTTCGACGCCGAGGACCATCATCTCGTCGAAGAACCTGCGAACTCGCAGGGGGTTTGCATCACTGAACAGGGTCGTATTGGTGGTGACCCGATGGCCTCGTTCGAGCGCGGCTTTGATTGCGCGCACCGCCACGTCGTAGACCCCGTCCCGGCAGACGGCATGGTCATGGTCCTCCCGGAGCCCATCCAGGTGAATGCTGAAGGTGAGATATTTCGACGGTTCGTACTGGTCGAGCTTCCGCTCCAGTAAAATGGCGTTGGTGCAGAGGTACACATATTTCTTGCGCGCGACGATCCCGCCGACGATCTCCGGCATCTCCGGATGGATCAACGGTTCCCCGCCGGGAATGCTGACCATCGGAGCCCCGCATTCATCGACCGCAGCCCAGCATTGTTCTGGCGTCAGGCGTGTGTCGAGGACGTGATTGGGGTACTGAATCTTTCCGCAGCCCGCACAGGCCAGGTTGCAACGGAACAACGGCTCGAGCATCAGGACCAGGGGGTACCGTTGGACGCCCTTCAGCTGTTGGGTCAGAACGTATTGCGCGACCGTGACCATCTGGGACAGCGGAACTGCCATCACCCACTCCTGCCGATCGTATCGAGAGTTCTCGCGTCTTGACCAAGGAGCCTGTCACCCCTGTGATGCGCGCTGGACTCCAGCCATTCCGATCCCGCCTCACGCCAAGATGAGGGGCCGTGCTTGTGGGATCGATGTAGCACGGTAACCAGCCGTGACCCGTCCACCATCCGGTGATCAGGCGGGGACAGGGTTGCGGGAGCAGGGAGTTTGCCAAGCAGCCGCAAGAGCAACAGCACCGTGAGGGGAATGTAGATCAGGATGCCGGTCATGCCTATCAACGGTTCATCAATCCAGAATGTGACAGTGAGGTTGAAAAGCAGGACACCATAATAGAGGCTGCAGCCCATAAGAATGTTGCTCGTAACAGACTCATGTGAACGCAGCTCAAGGTCGGGCAGGCGACGATCAAGGACAAAATAGATCAGCAGGGCGCTCACCCCAACCACTGCCCAGCCGCCATAGTTAGCCAGAGGGACGCCGAAATGGAGGCCGGGATTGGGGTAGTAGTAGATCTTGCCGAGAAACCATCGGTCTCCTCGCAAGGCTACTGGATCAATCACCATGTCGATGAAGACGAAGAAGAGGGTGGTCAACATGCACACCGGCCAACCGGTGCGAACCGATCGGTCAAGTGTCAGGGCTAGGAGCCGCCCGTTCTTTGAAAATGGGCTCTTTCTCCCTCTCTCACTATGAGACGGGAGAAGAAAACTCAGTGCGAGGCAATAACTCGCATAGAGGAGCATGGTAAATGAGAGGGAATCCATGAACGGAACGTTCGAGAGGTAGAGCTCTTGTCCAACCGTCGAGCCGGTGTAGTGATACCACCCGAAGGGAAGACCGGTGCGAGTCGATGAGAACTCACAGACAAAAGCGGTAAGCCAGACGACCGCGAAGAACAGACCGGTTCGTTGCCACCCGATCAGAGCCGGGGCGGACAAGAGAAAGGCAGCGAGGAAGAGAAACACGTACGGCCGAAGCTGGACGGTCTTAATGAGCAGGGTCAGGCTGTCCAGCAATCCTGAACTCTGAATGCTGAATGCCGAATTTTGAATGAAGAGGGTCATCACTGGAATCTCACCATTCAGCTTGAAACCACATTCACCACTCTAAAATGGTGCAATGCGGACGCCAATCGAAAGTCTTTGAGAATACATTGGGTCCACGGCTCACACCGTCGCGATTGTTCGCAGGAGAGACAAGGCGACTTTTCCTACTCCTGTCGGTTGCATGGAGCCTCTTCAAAATACCAATCTTGGGACCGTTGAATTGTCTTGCTCGACGGCCTTTGAGGGCGTCCCTCGGTTCCCGAACGCGAGAGGCGGTTGCCCTTTCTCTCGGAGGAGAACGACGACGACTTTCAACGTCTGTGTCTGGTTTGTGTTCTTGAGAACGTGTATTTCCTTCGGATTGAGCGCAGCCACAGCCCCGGGATGCAATGCCACAAATGGCTTTCCATCCACCTCTAAGCGCCCTGCGCCCTCCAGGACATAGACAAGCTCGACACCGGAATAGAAAAGGCGTGCGTCCACCGCTCCAGGGGCAAGTTCAATGGTACGGACCTTCCATTCCTTGTCTTTTATTCCTGCAACATCGGTCTTCGATATGATGGTAGTGACTTGAGGCCCACTCGTCTGGGCATTCACGTCGTGGCCCGCGGCAATACTGAGTGCCGGGGTTCCTGCGAATATCAAACATAGAGCCAACTTCGTGATTCTCATAGTTTCCTCCCCTAGATCAGCTTCAACTAGCGCCGATTGGAAGAGACCGTTGACGGTTTTGCAGAATGACCGGATCTATGAACTCCCCACACTGCACGCAGCGCCAGGCTTGCGAATCAGGGGCGCCACCGTGACGCATGAGACCGAAGCGCTGCTCGATGACCATGAGCCCTCCGCAGCGCGAACACCTCGTCGCGCTGGCAAGTTTCTTCCAACCTATCGAATTCTCCTCGTTCAAGTCTTTCGCTGTAACTCCCACTGCCATGGCCATCGACGGGCCTCCTTTGTTCATGGTGTCTCCTTCTGTTGCATACCCGACGGGGACTGGTTAGCAGTCATAAGGCCTTCGTGAACAGCGTGCAGGCATTGCATGCCAGTTAACCTCTCCCTCTTATTGTTTTTTCCTCACACTTCTGAAGCCTGAGCGAGGAAGGTCTCGACCCGGCCTCCCTCTGCAGCCAATCCACGGCAAGTATGACGAACAGGAGCACGATCGGGAAAAAAGATGATAGGAACACAACCAGCCAGGACATGGTGTCAGCTCCTTTTAAAGTGATATCGAATTCACCATCACTTGCGTCACTTCAATTCCGTTGTCTACTCTTGAGCACGGCATAGATCGTTCCAGGCGACTGACGAATCAAAACTCACAAGACAAGTCACGGACAGCAAAGGGGTTGTCGTTCAGCAGCAGGGGACTCTGGGTGTGATGTGGGAGTGTTGTGACGATGGAGCAGTGCCAACATAGCGGCACAGTGCCGAAGGATCGGCGCAAGCCCGAAACAATCGAAGCTTCGCGGGTAGTCCGGACTAGGAAGGCCGAGTGACGCCGAGCTTCTGCATCTTAGATTGGAGGGTCGTTCGCTTCATCCCGAGCTTGACTGCCGCACCGGCTGGACCTCCGATGATCCAGTTGGTCGCATTCAGCGCGCGGATAATGTGCTCGCGCTCCGCGGATTCCAGTGTGGACACCTGCGCTGTATGCGTCGCAGCACGTGAGGCCTTCAGTTCGCTGAGCGGAACCACCAGATCCAGCCCGGTGGAGAGAATCACGGCCCGTTCGACCAGATTTTCGAGTTCACGAATGTTCCCGGGCCAGGCATACGCCGTCAAAGCATCCATCGTGTCAGCCGGGATGCGTTCGATCGGACGATTCAACTGCCGCGCGAACTTCTGTGTGAAGTAGCGGACGAGGACGGGGATATCTTCGCGGCGCTCCCTCAGCGGTGGGATCATGAGCGGAAACACATTCAAACGGTAATAGAGATCGTTCCGAAACTCCTTTTTCTCCACCATGTCGGAAAGATCCTGGTTGGTCGCGGCCACCACCCGTACGTTCACCTTGAGGGTTCTCGTGCTTCCCAACCGCTCAAATTCCTGTTCCTGCAGGACGCGCAGGAGCTTCGACTGCAGTTCGAGCGGAATGTCTCCGACTTCGTCGAGAAAGAGCGTTCCACCATCGGCCAGCTCGAACCGTCCGACTTTGGTGGCGATCGCCCCGGTGAAGGCCCCTCGCTCGTGACCGAACAACTCGCTTTCGAGCAGGCCGGTCGGAATGGCCGCGCAGTTGATCTTCACGAAGGTCCGTTCCCTCCGCTCGCTGACGTTATGAATCGCACGGGCCAGCAACTCCTTCCCCGTCCCTGTTTCTCCCAGGATCAACACGGTCGAATCGGTCGGTGCGACGACCTCCACCTGCTTCAGCACTTTCTTCAGCGTCGTGCTCTCACCGATGATCTCCTCGAAGTTATACTCGGTCCTGATTTCTTCTTCTAAATACAGCTTCTCCTTCGAGAGCTTCTCCTTGAGCTCGGCAATCTGCTTGTACCCCAGCGCATTTTCGACCGCGACCGCGATCTGCTTCGCCACTTGCTGCATAAAGTTGATCTCGGCTTCCTGGTAGGCTCTCTGTTGCAAGCTTCCAAATCCCATGGCGCCTAGGCGACGCTGCGCCGTGGTGAGAGGAACCACGCAGAACGACTGGACGCCATTCTCGCGCAACATGGCCATCAGCCTCGTAAATCTGCGCTCTTGCGTCACGTCGTTCACGGTCAACGGCTGTTGGGTTTTCCACACCAATCCTCCGGGAGATTCATCAACGGGCAGCTCCAGCCCAGGGCTGATCGTACTGGGTGTCGCGGTTACCAAGAGCCAGAGGCGCATGACATCGCGCGCAGGCTCATGCAACACCGCATTGATGTAATCGAACGGGACGATCTGAGGAAGCCGTTGAGCGAGATCGCTAAACAGCTCTTCAAGGTCGCGGTGTGACGCAATCGATTCAGAAACCTCCAGGAGGAGACGCAACCGGTCACGATCATGAGTCAGGTCTTGATGATGGAGGACGTTGTCCACGGCAACGGCGACTTGTTTGCCGACCTGCTGGAGGAATTCGAGGTCCGTTTCGGCATACGCTTCTTTCTGCAAGCTCGAGAATCCCATTGCGCCCAACCGCCGAACCGCCGTGGTCAGAGGCACGACGCAAAACGAATTCGTACCGTCCTCCTTCATACGTTGAGTCACGTTCGGCCACCGACGCTCATCGGCAAGATCCGGCACCAGGACGGGCTGCTGCGTTCGCCATGCCAATCCGGCTGGAGTCTCTTCAACCTGCTCCTCGTGGCCGCCGATAAGGTCCGCCGGCACATTTGCCTGAATCGTGTGTAATCGCATGGTGTTTCGTTCAGGATCATGTAGGGACAGGGCGACGAAATTGACATGCACCACTCGAGGCAGGCGCTGGGCGAGATCGCGAAAGAGTTCGTGTATATCGCGGTGTGCGGAGATCGCCTGTGCAACCTCCAGCAGGGCTTGGTATCGCTCCGCGAGAGTCTCACAGGGAGATGCGGAGTACCTATCCATAGCTTCTTAGTATCGCCTATCAGCCCGTGCCGGCTCAATAGGCTCCGCTGCTCCTGTGGCAGATGCGGTTTCAGATGGACGTTGAAGTCTCGTTATCGACTGACAGGTCACGTTTCCAGCGTCGCATCCATCGTGATGGTCGTATTGAGCAGACGTGAGATCGGGCAGCCCGTCTTGGCCGCGGCTGCGGCTCTCTCGAACGCCGCCTGATCGGCCTTCGGGACTCTGCCCCTTACGTCCAAGTGGATCTCTGTTACGGTCCAGCCTGCCTCGAGTTTCTCGAAGCTCAACGTCGCCGTCGACTCCAGCCTGTCGGCGACCAGACCGGCATTCCCCAACTGCGCCGAGAGCGCCATCGTAAAGCACCCCGCATGTGCCGCACCGATCAGCTCTTCTGGGTTGGTGCCCTTCCCGTTCTCGAACCGCGTGCCGAATGAGTACTGGGTCTTCGACAGTACACCGCTTTCTGTTGAGACGGTGCCTTTCCCACTCTTCAGATCGCCCTGCCATACCGCTGAGGCTGTTCGTTTCATGGTTTCACCTCCCTATCTGTCGTGTCGAGAGATCAGAGATCATGGTTGGCAAGTCTCCGATGCGAGTGATGATCGCGTCCGGTGGCGGGAGACGAGCCAGCACTTGCCGATCTATGGCATAGCCGGCATGTTCCTCCCATTCACAAGCGAACCGCGATGCAGCGCTTCCTAGGCAACTTGGCCGGGCGATAACGACCGCTCATCCAAGTTATTCTTGAAACCGGCCTTCTTGTGCGAGCCGTCGCAGAAGGGCTTGTTCGCTGACTGACCGCATCGGCAGAGCCAGGCCTCGTTTCCATCGGAAGCGATTTCCCGACCGCCCTCGGTCACGATCTTGAACGTTCCCTTGATGTAATACGGACCGTTATTCTTGGGTGTAATGATGACGTCGCTCATGTTGTCCTCCTTGAGTTGTTACGTACACACGGCGCACGACCATCTTACTACTGCGAAGGAGTCTGCTGCGTTCCCTTGCTAATAGCCCACCGTAAACCGCCGACGGATATGCTTCGGATTCTCCAATTCATCGATCATCGCCATCGCATAATCCTCGACAGAGATTCGGCTTTCTCCGTTGGCATCTTTCAGCAGCTGATCCGTTCCAAGCCGGAATTTGCCGGTGCGCTGGCCGGGAGACAGGTCGGCTGAAGGGGAGAGAAATGACCAGTGCAGGGTGGATTCCTTCCGCAGCAGGTTCAGGGCCTCGCGGGTTGCAAGCGCGCCCTGCTTATACTCGGCGGGAAAGCCCGGCAGGTCTAAGGCCTGGACTCCGGGCTTCACTTCCAAGCTGCCTGCGCCTCCCACGAACAACAGCCGCTTGATTCCGGCCTTCTTCACACCATTGATAATGGCCTGCGTGCCATTGACCTGAAGTTTGTAGATATCAGGATTGCTCCAACCAGGATTGAACGCGCTGATGACGGCATCATGGCCCGCGACCAACCGGGCCACGTCATCTGCGCTGTAGACATCTCCCCTCTGAGGATAGAGCTTCGGATGCGCAGTAAGTTTCTCCGGATGCCGCACGATGGCGGTGACCTCATGGCCGCGCTGCAAGGCTTCATGCAAGATCGCCGACCCGACAAACCCCGTCGCGCCGATCACTACGATCTTCATGGTCAACCTCCCGTCGGATCATTGTTTCATCCCCACCAGCAGCCCGAGACGGTTCTCAGCGATTTTCTTTCCGCTGCTCAGAGAGATACCGGTACATCCCTTCCACATTCTCCGGGAACCATTCGGCGTAACGGTGCCACTGATCGTATTTGGGAAGCTGAACGTTTTTCTTCGCTTCTTCTATACCGACACCCTTCTGTACTTGCTCCAGCACGGCGGCTCTGAGATCTTCCAGATAGACGCGAAACTGTTGCACATGCTCTTTCTTGCCGATCTTGCCGTGTCCCGGCACGAGCGTGTCGAACTCGAGGCCTTCAACCTGCTTCAGCGAGTCGATCCATTCGTCTGGATAGCCGTCCGGCAGCGCCCGGTAGGCGACCGTCTCGACCGGAATGAAGTCCACGGCGAAGAGGAGTCGATCCTGCGGAAGCAGGACGACCAGACTGTTATCCGAATGATTCCTGCCGGTATAGATCAGTTCGAAGCGTTTGCCGCCAAGATCGATGAACATCCGATCACTAAACGTCAAGTCGGGGACAGGGGTCTGAGGATCCGCTGCTTGGAGAATTTTCGGCCTCGCGGCAGTCTGACTGATGAAAAGAGCTGTGTCGGCGAAGACGCTGCCACCGGTGATGTGATCATTATGGTGGTGGCTATAGATCACATAGCGGACGGGCTGATCGGTGAGAGTCTTGATCTTCGCTTTCAGCCAGGTCGCCGCGTCAGAACTGATCGGATCTGTGACGACGACGCCCTTCGGAGTGGTGATGAAAATGGACTGATGAAATTTATGCCTGAAGAGGTATACGTCATCGGCCAGTTTGGTGACTTCATCATCGGGCCGGAGCTGTTGAGCAGACACCCCTAAACCCTGAACGAACAGATATCCGACAACTAACATGAATGGGAGCCACTTCGAGAGACCCATCAGAGCGCCTCCTTCGAATAACTCAAAGCCGCAGGGGTTTGATCGGTGACAACACGGCCTGGGGGTTGTTCTTCCAGATGGATTCACTCGCATCCACGTACAGCTCTACTTCGTTGCCGTCCGGATCGCGCAGATACAGACTCTGGCTCACCGTGTGATCGCTCATGCCGTCGATGGGAACGCCGGCCTGCTCCAATTCCTTCTTCGCCGCCCGCAATTCATCGAGGCTATCGCCGACTTTGATGCCGATGTGATAGAGCCCTCGCCGCCTTCCGGCCGGGGGACCCGGTGCGTCACCAACTTGAATCAACAATAACTCGTGATGCGTGCGACCGGATGTGAGCGCCGCCGCGGCTCCGTTGAAGATGCGCCCGACTTCCTTGAATCCCAAGAGGTCGCGGTAGAAGCCGAGCGACCGTTCGAGGTCCTTCACATAGAACACGACATGGCCGAGATAGTGCGCTTTCATGTTGTCCTCCGACTCCGGACGAAAGTTACCGGAGCAACTCCGTCACCACCGCATGCGCTTGCACGACGTTTGGGTCGCGCTGGAGCGCATCACGGTAACGATGGCTGAATCCTTCACCCGTTTCAGATGGCGTCAGGAGAATCCGCAGCGCGGCCATCTGCTCGATGATGGCAGCACGGGCAGAAGCCTCTTTCGATTCGGCAAGCTCATCCAGCGCAGCCATCGCGCTCGAGAGCTCACGCAGCCAGGCGAACCAGGCATGACCGAGCAAGAGCTGGAGAAACGCTCCGTTCGAAGTGACAGGGCCGTGCACCTGCTCGTACGCTACCCGTTCGCCGTCCAGCAACGCCTTGTGCAGACGAAGCAGCGCCCGTGAGAGTTGGTCCAGCTGTACCTGTGTGTCATCCATGCGTCAGCCTCGTCGGCCTCCTGACTTCGCGAACGTGATACCAGTCTCCTGCACCTCCTGATAGGGGAGGAGCCAGACGAGCGACTCATCGCTCAGATCGCCGACCTGAATCCGGTTACCCCAGGGATCACGAAAATCACAGCGGAAACCGGGGTGCAGCTTCAGTTTGTATTTCTTGACCAGCTTGTGCCGAACTTCTTTGATCTGCTGCGCATCGCGGACCATCAAGCCGAAATGTTTCACGCGATCCGGCTGAAGCTTGACCACCTCGAAGATCGCCATGAATTGATGCTCGCCGAGTTTGCACCAGGCTGCCCCTTCGCCGCCGCGGAGCATCTTCAAACCAAAAACGTCCGAATAGAACTTCACGGCTTTCTTGGCATCCGTGACCTCGATTACCACATGATTGCAGCCATAGACTTGAACCGCCATTCGTCACCTCCCGACTGACGAGCTTTTGACCGCGACAGAGGCTTGGGCTCGTGCATTCTGCATCGCCGACATAAACACGTCGACCGGCTGGGCACCCGAG
>DATIFR010000177.1:0-9886 GCA_035455145.1 Nitrospira sp. | reverse complement strand
CCGGGGTCCCCAATACTAGCACCGAACCTTCTCGCGGCAATAGAGCGTCTTTGGAAAGAAGCGCCGTTGATGCCCGTTCCCCTACCGCCCGTTGGCTGTCTTGCGCTTCGATGCGCGTCACAATTCCGCGAAAGGGATGGGATCCATCCGCGGGATCAGAAAACGCGAGCACAACGGACCGCTTCACATCGGTGACATAGTGATTCAACACCGGAGGCAAGGCCTGCCGTGGGATTCGCCGCATCAGCATCGCGTCCGGATCAAGCACGATCTCTTTCGGCCTGTCCGACAATGTGGCCGTGATGACGTCATGAGCCCTGCTCGCTTGGCCTTGAATGGTCTGTTCACGGCCGTTGTCCATACGGACAATCAGCGGCACGGATATCCGAAACGGATGGCCGGTTTGGCCGACCGTGACCGTGAGCTGAAACGTCCGGCTGGCCTCGCTGCCTGTCGGATGCGCCGATGCGCCTTCGATCGACAAGACCGGCGCCCCATCCCGCTCGACCCACTGAATAAAAAACCAACGCAGATCGCGCCCGGCGGCCTCCGAGAAGATGTGCTCCAGATCGTGCCATTCCGCATGCCGCCCACGATACTGTGCGATAAGACGTTTGAGCCCCAGCCAGAACGCCTCATCTCCGACTTCTTGTCGCAGGAGATGAAAGACCATGGCGGCTTTTTGATAACCGATCGCGTTGTCACGCTCGTCATGCTTTTGCGTGAATTGTCCGACCGGATAATCGCGGGCCGGAGGTACGTGCAGATTGTACCCGCGCAACATCAGGCGACGTTGGTCGCGCGCCTGTTGAATCTCGCCGGACAACTCATGCCAGTAATAATTCGCCAGATACGTCGTCAGACCTTCAACCCAATTTCCGCTGTCGACCCGATTGAACACGGCATTGCCGATCCACGAATGGACGATTTCATGGCCCAAGGCATAGGGCTGCACGTAGTGCCGCTTGATAATCCCGCTTCCCAACAGGGTGAAGGAGGGCATCCCCAACCCGCTGGCGAAAAAGTTTTCGACGACCGCAAAACTGTCGAATGGATAGGGACCGAGCAGCGGAATATAGGCGTCGACATACCGGGCCGTGGCGTCGAGATACTCCTCCGCCAACGGAGCGTTCTCGGGAAACAGATAGGCGGCAATCTGTACGGATTGTCCGCTCTTCGCCACCCACTCACGGGCCTTGAAGACAAACCGATTGGCAACGACGGTCAGCGCCTCGGTCGGCTGAACCAGATCCCATTCCGTCATGATGAAATTCCCCTGAGAGCAGAGTTCGGAAGGGCACGGAGCCGAGGTTCGAGGCTTTCCTTGCGTGACCGCGGTCCATTCAGGCGGCAGGGCTACGCGCAGCCGATGGGTGCTGAGCGAGTCAGGGATATCCAAATACCATTGGCTTTCACTGCTCAAATAGACCCCCTCGGGACCGATATGACCGGCCGTCTCACTCGGGGTGACGAATCGCAGATGCCGGGGTTCTCTCGGCGGATCATGAATCAGACCATGGTAATGGGCTGTCAGTGTGTTCTTCCCAGCCGTCAGGATCGCTGCCGGGATCCTGATCCGCTGCGCTCGAGCCTGTGCGGCATCATGTTCGATTTCAAATGGAATTTCGTTGGCTGCCTCATCCCCAGGCTTGTCCCCGACGGATAGAACCAACCGGTCGAGTTGCAGGGTGGGAGCGAGTGAAAAAATGACGGCCTGCTGTGGCTGCGACAGATCGATAGTCATCCGATCCGTTGAAACGAGCCGATGGCCGTCGGGGTCGATCTGCACGAACAGATCATGGTGTCGGATGGTCGCGCCTACCGGCGAGGCATCTAGCGCCGCAGTTAAGGGAGGAACCGCCGCACTGAAGAACGAGAGCAGGAGTCCTGACGCGAGAGCCAGCCCCCTTCTGCAAGGTACCATTTGAAGACTTTTAGCATTCGCGGCAGACGAGCACAAGCTGGATGATCGCGAGCAGTTTTTCAAGATCGATGGGCTTCCCGATGACCTCTTGGGGATGGAGAGACCAGGCCTCTTGCAGCAGTTCTTCGTCATAACTGCCGGTGACAATAATGATCGCGCCGGCGAAGTTCCTGTCACGTAGCTGGCGGAGCACCTCGACACCGCTCATTCCCGGCAGCATAAGATCCAGCAGGATGAGGTCCGGGGCGTTCTGTCCCACCATCGAGAGCGCTTGGGGACCATCTTTGACGCCGAGCGTGCGATAGCCACGCAGACTGAGGAATTGCACAAGTAGATCGCGCACCAGCTGTTCGTCGTCAACCACGAGCACCGTTTCACCGGTGTCAGCAACCGGGCCGGCTACGGCTGTGTCACCGAGCGCATCCTGTCTTCTGACCGGCTGCTGGGCTACTCGGTTCACACCCTCGACCAATACATCGAGCGACAACCCTTTGCGCACAAAATCCGTCACGCGCAAAGCGCGAGCTTGATTCTCCTGAATTTCTGATGCGCCGCCACCCAAAATAATGACGGGCGCATGCGGGTCGATGGCACGGATTTCCTTCAGCACCGTTAGGCCGTCCATCTCGGGCATCCGGAGATCCAAGATCGTCACACGGGGCGCATGCTGCCGAAAGAGGTTGATCCCTTCAAGGCCGCTGGTCGCCGTATGGACGTCGTACCCATGACGGGTGAAGACCGCCTGCAACAGGTCGCAATTCATGCGGTCGTCATCGATGACCAGAATCTTTACCATCAGCGAACCTCACAGGATCTGCACAGAACCGCCCCATCTTGACACATGGACGGAGCCTATCATGGGAGGAGAATCTTGAGAAGGAAAAGAGGCGAATGCGCGGAGCGACGTCTCTCTACTCGGCAGGCAGGCCAAGCAGGGCATCGACGAAGGCCCTCGCCTGAAAGTCCTGGAGATCGTCGACCGCCTCGCCGATGCCGATCAGCCGCATGGGCAATTTCAATTCATCAGCGATGGCCACGACGATTCCGCCCCGTGCGGTGCCATCCAATTTGGTCAGTGCCAGGCCCGTCACCCCGACGGCCTGATGGAATTGACGCGCTTGCGCGAGGGCATTCTGACCGAGCGTCGCGTCCAGGACCAGCAAGACTTCATGGGGAGCGCCGGGAAGTTCCTGCCCGATCACCCGTTTGATCTTTCGAAGCTCATCCATGAGATTCGACTTGGTGTGAAGCCGGCCGGCCGTGTCGATCAAGACGACATCGACATGTCGAGCCTTCGCAGCGGCTAATCCATCGTAGGCGACGGCCGCTGGATCCGCTCCGTGGCGATGGCGGATGAGTCCAACCCCGATGCGATCCGCCCAGACCTGCAGCTGATCAATCGCCGCAGCTCGGAAGGTGTCGGCGGCGACAAGGAGCGGGACACGGCCTCCCTGCACAAGCCGCTGGGCGATTTTCGCAATCGTGGTGGTTTTCCCCACCCCGTTCACGCCGACCACCAGAATGACAAACGGCTTCGACCCGTTCGCGATCAGCTGTTCCAAAGAAGGACCGGCCGCCGGAGTCAAGACATCGAGCAGCGTCTGCTGTAACGCTCCCTGCACCCGAACGGCTTGCGAGGCATCGGTTCCTTCGAGCGATTCCTTGAGCCGCTTCATGACCCGTTCGGTCACATGAACGCCGAGATCGGACGAAATGAGCGCCGCTTCGAATTCCTCCAGCAAAGCGGGATCCGCTGACCGGCCGAGTAAGCGATCCAGCGAACCGCGGACGATGGAGCGCGTCTTGGTGAGTCCGTCGCTAAGCCGTTGAAACAATCCCATGCAACAACCTACTCTTTCCTATTATCTATCCCGATGGAATGCCGACCGACAAGTCACCGTCCTCTCGCTGGTCGTGCGATGCGAGGGATCCTGCCGAGCCGAGTAAGAACCGTCTGTTCCCGCCGCTGCATCCGACGAGCCTCGGCCTCGCTTCGCTCATGGTCATATCCACAGAGATGCAGAATCCCATGGACCAGCAACACCACGATTTCTTGATCCAGTGATCGCTGGCCGTCCCTGGCCTGGCGCATGGCCGTCGGAATGGAGATCACGACATCGCCCAGCAGCCCGGCCTGCAGGCGCGAGCTATGAGGCAAACGGGCTTCCCGCGTCGCGAACGCCAGAACGTCCGTCGTGCGATCCTTGTGCCGAAACCGCCGATTGAGGCGGCGCATGCGGCGTTCACCGACAAACGACAGACCCAATTCCGCCGAAGATTCCCCAACATCGCGGAGCACGGTCTGCGCCAATCGCCGGAGCCGCGTTTCGTGGAATTGCACGGCTCGAACATGGGTCTGGAACAGAACCGGCATTTAGTGAGGCTGGCCCGAGGAATCTTTGGAGCCAGATGTGGGGAACTGTGATGGACGGTGGTGGGGCGTGGACGATACCCGTCGCCCTGGCGGATTGGTCGATTGACCGGACGATTGTCCGGCCTGCTGATGCTGATCATAGGCCTTGATGATGTCCTGCACCAGCTTATGCCGCACGACATCGCGCTCATCGAAGTATACAAATTGGATGCCCTCAATATCCCGGAGAATCTCGCGCACTTCAATCAACCCGGAAACCCGTTCAGGCGGCAGGTCTACTTGTGTGATGTCGCCGGTGACCACTGCCTTGGAATTGAACCCGAGCCGCGTGAGAAACATCTTCATCTGTTCAGCCGTCGCGTTCTGGGCTTCGTCGAGAATCACGAACGAATCGTTCAACGTGCGGCCCCGCATGAACGCTAGCGGCGCAATCTCAATGTCGCCCCGCTCAATGGCGCGCGTCGCGCGTTCCATATCCATCATGTCAAAGAGCGCGTCGTAGAGGGGACGCAGATACGGATTGACCTTGGCGATCATGTCGCCGGGCAAAAATCCGAGCTTCTCGCCGGCTTCGACAGCCGGTCTGGCGAGGATGATGCGGCTGACCTCTCGCTTCATCAAGGCGCTCACCGCCATCGCCATCGCCAGGTAGGTCTTCCCGGTTCCGGCCGGACCGATGCCGATCACAATGTCATGCGTCTCGATCGCTTCGATATATGATTTCTGGGTCGGCGTTTTCGGCGCGACAAACCGCTTCTTCGTGACAATCGTCGTCGCATTGGAGAGCAATTCTTTCAGCGGGGTTTCCGGGCTCTGCCGCAGTGCCGACAACGCGTGAGTAATGTCGTCGGGCTGCAAGAGCATCCCGTCGTTGGCCAGACCGGCGAGTTCCGTCAGGACACGTTCTGCATAGCGGGTGGCGTCGGGATTGCCGTCAAGGGTGAGTTCTTCGCCGCGTGCCGAGAGGCGCACGCCAAGGTCTTCTTCGATCAGCTTGAGATGCCGATCGTGGTGGCCAAACAAAACCGCAGTGTTGGTGCCTTCTCGTAGTTTGAGCTTACGCACGCGGACGTTCGGGGTCGCCTCCTCTCTTGACGATTCCCACTATGCAAATCTTATCAGACGGGTAATGAAGAAGACAACTGAAAGCGAGCTCGCAAGTTGGTGGGACATGCTCTTGAATGGAGACGCGTTGGGTAACTGACTTGATCCCGCTATGACTGACCCGTGTTTTTCAAGGAAAGTTCAAATTCCTGCGTGGTAAAACCTCCCTGTGGATCCTTGGCAACAACACGAACCCGGTAGCTGCCTTTTAGGTCTGGCGTAACCCCCCAGTGAATCCGACCGGTATTCGCCTCAATGGTCATGCCGGGAGGACCGTCTTCCAGCGCATAGGTAATAGGATCGCCATCCGCATCGGTCGCTTGGACGAGGTAGTCAAACTGACCACCGTTTGGCTTAAGAGTAGGCTTCGATATGATCGTCGGAGCGGAATTGGACAACGTAAATCGCTCCGTAACAGTGGCGGTTCCATCGGGACTACCGTCCGACGCCGTCACATCCAGCTGGATGGTATCCTGAGCAGTCAAGCCGGCAAGGTCGAGCGTATTCTCCTCCCCTTCCTTCAAGACCGTCTCGTTTGTCCGCCATCGATAGGTGAGTGAAACCGGATCGTGGTCCGGATCGACGACATCGACTTTGGCCAACAGCTGCCGGCCCTGGGCTTGGTGATCGAAATCAACAACAACATGGGAGAGCATCGGGGCAGTATTCACGACAGACGCAGGACCTGATAGAAACGGCGTCCCTTCGATTATTCCGTCGAAGGGCGTAACTTCGACTGCCACCTGATCTCCCCGCTTCAACAGATCCGGCTGAAGCGATTCTCGGGTTTGTCCGGCTATGACTTGGCCGTTGACCAGCCAACGATACCGGAAGCTAAGGGTGTTGAGATCGATATCCTGCGCCTCCACCCGCACTGTCAGGGGATCGGACAACACCAGGGGCGTGGGCAAAATAGCAACCGCTTTGACCACGGGAGGATGGTTGCTCTTATCGCGGGAAAGTCGATCGCTGCCCACTCCTTCACCGGGGGAACAGCCGCAGAGCAAGGCGAGTACGACGAGAAGCTTCCACGGCAAACGGGCCGGCGGGATGGCGCGAGACCGTTTGTCTCGCGCCGTCTCCTCCGAGGCTGGCGTGCGCACCGTCATATAATTAGACCCGTTGATTGATCCAGGCCATAAATTGGCTCCAGAGCATCGCCGGCGGTTTCGGCGTAATTTTATTGATGGCGGAGTTGCTGGACTGGAAGTAACCCGACATCCCTGTCGGTTCCGAGCCGATCTGGATGGCCACGGAGGAGGCCACGCCTTGACCGCCGTTGACCGCCCGCACCGCTTGTCCACTGGCATCGACTCCGAAAATCGGATCGGGGTAACCTGTCCCGGTCAGATAATAGAGACCATAGATCTGACTCGTCCCGGCCGCCACGCAAACATCGCTGCTTGGCGTAAAGGTCGGGAAAAAGACCGCGCCGCCGATCAAGGTCGGACTCACGATGCTGCGCTCGGCCCCCAGGGTCGTCGAACCCGAATTTGACGCGAGTTGGATCACCCATCCATCCATTGCCGGAATACCGGCTGCCGAATTGCCTTGGATCTTGTCGGTCAGGCCTGTGAAGGTCGAAACGCTCCCGACCCCTTGCACCTGGTTGCCCGACGCACAGGAGACGCAGATCGCCGCGTTGGTGACATCCAGGAGATTTTCGTCATGACAACTTGAGACAACGGACTGGGTACAGCCGCTCATGACGGAATCTTTGACACCGACGAGATACTGGGCGTGTTGATCCGTCTTATCGGCGTTGCTCATAAACCGCCCGGTTCCGAAAAAGATCCAGGTGTTGCCCGAGCTATCCAGCGTGACCGAGGAGCTGGCCGTGACCGGCCCCAGCGAGACCGGTGACCCCGCGATGGGAACTGCCGTCACCATCTCCGTCGGAAGCAACCAGCCCGAGTCGATCACTCCCCAATTCATCACCGAGCATGGGGCGCTTGTACAGGTTCCCATCGTCAACCGGTACATCTTGCCCGTCCAATACCCAAGCCCCGTGCCGCATGCGGACCATCCGCTCCCGGTACACGAAGCGCCGCCGCTGATGGCGCGCCCCCCATAGACCGCATCCGAGCGGAAATCGAGATCGCGATCGAAGGTGATCAGATCACTCATGTAACTGCTTTTGTACGTCAACGGACTGCTCGCCTGATCGAGCATCGGCATCTGAACATAGCTAGGAGAGGTCCCCTGCTGCACAAGGAGGACGCCGAACATCGATCCATACATGGCGGCCCGTCCATCGTAGCCATGGACCCCAGACCCCAACAACATCATCCATCGGGCGTTTGTATGGTCGTTTTTCCCGTCCGCTTTCGGGCTCATGCGAACGACCGTCGGATAACTCGTGGTCAAGCCCAGGCCCCAGTTGGAGAAGGCACTGAGCACCTTTGGTGTGGCGTCTGGATCGGTAATGTCGAGAACGATATAACCGCTATAAAAATAACGCGTCGTGACTCCGCTCCCGAAATCTGCCGTTACGGCCAAGGGCGGTCCTCCATTGTTGGCGCCCGATACCGAAGCACAGATACCGCAACTCCCCCCGAACCGCATCCCCATAATGAGGATCGTGCCCCACCCGTCCGGATGGATACAGCCAGTCGCTGTGGGTGTCGGACTCGCGCTGCTCCCACAGGCCGCCTCCGGGGTAAAGATCCGCACGTCAGTGACTTTTGGTTTCAGATCCACGTAGGAGATGTGAGTATAATTCGACTGCGTGTACCACATGAGCTGCGGCAGGATGTAATGAGGCACAAACCCCCAGAGTTCTTCCCCAAGCTCTGGACCGCTGCTGTTATCCGATGGAGCCGTCGTATACCAACCGTGCTCCAGGGCAGAGGTGTTGGGATCGTCCGCACGATGGTAATAACCGAGGTTGAAGGCGTGCAACATCCCGTCATTGGCCCCCACATACGCGGTCTGGCGTCGATTGGACCACCGTTGGAGATATTGACGATACCCGTTGTCGCCATAGAGAATGTCGAACCGTTCCCGCGGCGGCCCCACGATGGTCGGACTTGAATTGACGATGTCGCCTAACCGCCAGGTTTTTTGAACACCATCGACGGGAAACTGCCGGTCTCGCATCCCTGTGACCTGGTTGCCTTGAAGAAAACTGATGATATTCGTCGCGGTAAAGGTCCCGGTGCTGGTTGCGCGAAGGTACGGCGACAAGGTCGCCGCATTCGCCGTGCTGAACGCCATTTGCTCGTTGGCCGTCACCACCCCGTCGTCATTCAGGTCAACCCAGGTAAACAGGTTTCTCGGTTTGGCGCTCAGATCGCGCAGCGCCAGTTTCTTCCCCGCTTCCCACATCCCTTGCATCTCGCGCAAGGTTGCGACCGTTCCCCCTGTTCGCGGAGTGGCATAATAGCCTGTGTCATCAGCCTTGCCGTCTCCGTCGGCATCCGCATAGCGTCTGATAACCACCTCGCCCGTCGTTGGACTGACCTCGGTTACAACGATGTTATCGTCGGTATAGACGAGTTTGCCATCCCCGGCGCCGCTGGCCCCACCGTGGTCCTCGCGGAGATTCCCAAAAGTATCGATGAAAAGGCCTTGGAAATAGCCTGTCCATGACACCACATTGGCGGTCCCGTCGCCCTTGGGAGTCTCAGGATAGAAATAGGCTTGGTATATTGATCCGTCCCCGTTCGAGGAGGACGCCAGCACTGAAATCGAGGTGCCTGATGCCGAGTTTTTCAGAATGGCGTCCAACGCCGCCAGAATCTGGTTTCTGAGACCGTAGCCGTCATTGGCATCGAAGAAGGTGTCCGGAACACAATCCGGCGGGTCAGTGGGCAGAGGACCATGGGCATCCCATTCCGGATCGCTGTAGAACGGACCAGCAGTTCCTGGATTGAGATTCGAGGTTGCCGGGTAGTTGCAAGTCTGACCGCTTGTCGGATTGAAGTTCGACGTACCGTCGTTGTTTTGATCATTAAAACCGCCGTACTTTGCGGCGGAGGCGAGCAAGGTCGCGCCGACCTTGCGACCCATCGCATTCACCGAATAGAAGGTCACATATTGGCTCCCAGTCAAGTCGGAGCGGAGATCGTGCGTGCGTCCGTAATAGGCCACGTCGTCCAGGCGATCACCAGCAGCTGCCGACGTGGCATCGCCCGCCGACGTGGATGCTTTGACCCCGATATTGTTCGTCCATGTCGGGTTGATCGTGGAGCCGGTCGGAAACGGCGTTTGGAGCGTCGGATTAGTTCCGTCGGCCACGCCGATGCCGGGGCTGATCATCAAGACATAATTCTTACAGCACCGCACCATCTGGTTATAACTGGTAAAGAAGAAGGGATCGCCCGTCGTGCCGGTGCTGTTAGTATAATTCGTGCCCCACACTGTGCCGGTGCCGTTGTCGTAACAGGGGCCTTGCGATTTGCGGTAAAGACACAAGGCTTCGTACAGCGACTCCGCCAAGGGTGCATAGGCCTGGGTTTGACTGTTTCTAATATTCGTGACCG
>DATIFR010000176.1:0-15021 GCA_035455145.1 Nitrospira sp. | reverse complement strand
GGGGCCTTCTCGCTGGCCGTTTTCCATCTGATCGCGCACGGGCTCTTCAAGGCGACTGTATTCTTGAATTGCGGGAACGTCATTCACAAGGCCCGGCAAGAACCGCATTTCCCCCACGTCGACCATCAGCCGGACGAAGAGGGGTTGTCCCGGCTGACCTGGTTCACGGGATTCATCACGACCCTCCTCATTCCCTTGCTCATTCTTTTGGTCACCCATGGAATCCTGCGGATCCCTCTCTTGGAGTCCCAAGGGACCGTCATCTTCCTGTTCTTCATCTGGATTACGTCCTCGCAAGCCATCCTGACGCTGACCAGGCTCCGGCAGGTGGCGTCGTGGAAGGTTTCGGCGGCGATGCTCATCACGCTGTTGTTTGTCGTGTTCATTTACCTGGGGGCTGCGGAGGCCTTCACGGCGTTTCTCTATCCGAATCCGGAGGAAGTCGCCTCCTATTTCGAGGCGGCCGCCCTGCCGAACTGGATCTTCGACCTCATCCTCATCACAGCCACGGCCCTCACGATCGCCAGTTGGTCCTACCTTTACATGACGGCTCACGGCCGATCTGTGCGCATGCCGGCGTGGATCGAAAGACTACGAATCCGTCTCTACGTGCCCTTTATGAACCGGCTGTACGCCGATGAGCTCTATCAGTGGCTGGGAAACAGCATTATGCGGCTGGTTCATCAGCTCGATAAATTGGAACGGGGTTGGTCGCGATGAAGGACGGCGCCCTCACCGCATGGTTGTTGGCCGGCATCCCCTTGCTGGGAGCCGCGGGGAGTCTCGCGTTCTGGTCAAAGCCGGTTCGGCTGAAACAATCTTCCATCGCCTGGTCCTTTGTCAGTCTCGGATCGATTGTGGCCTTGTCCGGACAGGTCGGCATGCTCCCTGAGGGACTCTTGCCGCTCTACTTGCTCCCACTCACTGCGATGATCTCACTCTTGGGACAGCCGGCTCATGCCGATCATCGTGAGTCATACATTATGACCTTGCTGATGCTTGGCTTGGGTGTGTGCGTGCTGGCCCATCAACCGCCGGTCGCCGCCGTAGCCTTGCTACTGCTCTTCTTGCTGATGGCCGGCTTGCTCTATCGTCATCACAGTGCGCTCTGGCCCATGTCCTGGTGGGGCATCGGTAGCTATGCCATCGGGGTCTTGTGCGCGGGCTTTTCGCTCGGGGCGGATGCTCCCCTCTCCTCCGTCGCGTCCTTGGTGGCCTCCGCGGTGTTGCTGCCGCTCATGCCGTTCCACGACGGCCACCTGACGGCCGTGACGCGCTTTCCTGGCAACCTGCCGTCGTTCGTCGTCCTCTTGCTCCCGCTCCTCGGCCTGCACGGGATCGCGATGGCGCTGCCGACCATCCCCGACACCGTCGCTTGGACCCTCAGCCTCTTTGCGTTGGTGGGCGCCTTCTACGGGGCGGTCAAGGCACTGGCCCAAACACGCGTACGGTTATTGTTGGCGTACGGCAGCCTTTCGTTCTTTTCGATGCTCTGGTGGTTTGCCGCGGCTTCCAGATCGGCGACGCCGCGGTCCGCGCTGCTCGTCGGGACGGTCGGCCTGGCCACCAGCGGGCTCTTGGTCGCGTGGCAAGTCGTTCGCACCCGATACGGAGACGACGTGGATCCGCAGGCCATCAGCGGATTGGCTTGGGGCATGCCTCAATACGCCGTCCTCCTCTCGCTCCTCGCTTTGGCCGCAATGGGCCTGCCGCCGTTCGGTGTGTTTGCGGGATTCATGGGATTGTTGTTGAGCTCACCCTTTCCGTCATCGGGAGGATTGGTCGTCACCCTCCTCGCCTGGCTGGCCGCGTCTTGGTACATCATGCAGATGGTGCAACGCCTGCTCTTCGGACTCCGGCGGCCCGAGTTGCGCTATGTCGACGTCCTCCGTACTGAATTCGTGGCGCTCCTTCTCGTCGTGTTGGTCCTGTTGGGACTGGGCTTGGCACCGTCCACGCTCTTTGTGCCTGATCACACCATGGCTGCCATTCACTCCGTTTTGGGGCCCGTCGTATGGAACCGGTGATGCCGTCACCCGACCTTGAAACCAGGCGGATGGAGCTGCGCGGGATCGTCAAGCTCGCCGGCGAAGTCATCGCGCAGTACTGGCCGATGCGGACCTTCGTGCACCACAACCCGCTCCATAGCCTGGAATACCTGCCATTCGAAGAAACAGTTCGTCGCGGCAAGCAGTTCATGGGCGGCGACGGCTATCTCCCCGGGTGGATGTACCGAGCGTATCTGAAATCGGGCCGGATCCAGTCCCGTCATCTCGAAGAAGCCCTGCAGCCCCTTGCGCAGGACAAGCAGGTCACCATCGGCTCGCGTACCGTCATGCACCATGAGGTCTTGCGCGCCTGCCTGACCGAAGGTTTATGTTCGCCCATCCTCGAGCCACTTGAGCACCACCTGCCGGATCCCTCGGGTGAGCTGATCGATCGTGTCGCCACCCGGCTCAAATCCGTCATGACCTTTCCGGATCTGCACGAACGTATTCGCGCCATCATAGACGGCGATCAGGCGGCGCTCGGCCGTTGGCTCACACTCTCGCACTGGTGCGACGACACCTTCGGCACACAGATCGTTCGGCAGATCAACGATCAACTGATCAAGTGGTGCGAGGCGTTTCTCGACGAAGGCCATGCGACATGGGCCATGCAGGAACGCGAGCAGGGCCTGTACCAGGCGTGGAAGGCGATCGCCGCGCACGAATGGTCACCCTGCGGGATCGCCGACAGCCAACGCAAGATCGCGCAGCTCCCCGACCATCCGGAAGACGCGCTTCTCGAGAGTCTAGATGCTCTCGGCATTCCGTCCAAACTGCGGCAGGATTACTTGTCGCTGCAGTTGACGGCCCTGCCCGGCTGGGCTGGTTTCATCAAGTGGCGCGGGGAAGAACGGGACTATCCCTGGCAACGGGCCTATCCCGTCGGCCTGGTGAAGTTCCTCGCCATTCGGCTTTGGTATGCGCGCGAGCTGGTGCAGAAGGCCTGCCGCGAAGAACTCGGCATCGAGGGGCGCTACGATGCCGTTACATCGTACATGCGCCACCATGCAGGAGAGTATTACTTGCGGCGGCAACGAGTTGCCGGACGCCTCCCCGCCCTCTACGCTGAAGAAGTTGACCGGCTCGCGCATCGAAAAAGCAACGGCTGGAAGGCCGTGCTCGACCGCTACCAGACGGAAGTGGTGCCTCGGCAGCTGGCGGCCGCGCGGCGCGGCGCGGCACGCAAGCTCCTCGCGCTGGCCCGATCCTTGGAGCTCGATCCGGCACAGCTCGTGGCGGCGGCCCCGGAGCACCTCAAGCAAATGGCCGATTGGATCGACTCGTTCCCGGAGTCGGATCATGGCCCAGTCTGGTTGAAAGCCTTTGAAGCCGGCTATCACGAGCGCCTGCTGGGACAACTGCGCACGCGAACGGCCGAGGCCGATCGGCCGGCCGCAACCCGTCCCTATTCGCAATCCGTCTATTGCATCGACGTGCGCTCCGAACCGTTCCGTCGCCATCTCGAATCGGTCGGTCCGCACGAAACATACGGCTTTGCCGGCTTCTTCGCCGCCTTCATCCGCTATCGGGCCTGGGGCAAAGAACACGATACTGAACAGTTCCCGGTGATCATGCGGGCGAAGAACGAGGTGCGGGAGATTCCAAGAAGCTACCTCGACCACAAGGTCTCGAAACACGAAGCCCGCGCCAAATGGGTCCACGCCGGACACACGCTGTTGCACGATCTGAAAGAAAACGTGGTGACACCCTATGTCATGGTCGAGTCGCTCGGATGGTTCTACAGTCTTCCTATCTTCGGGAAGACCCTCCTGCCCTCGCTCTATCAGCGTTGGACCGCGTGGCTGAAACGACTCTTCGTGCCGGGGCTCGCCACCACCTTGACCGTGGACAAGCTGCCGCCGGCCGAGACGGCGGAGATGTTGGTGGGGGAGCAGCAGGCAATCGTCAGAAAAGCGCTGCAGGACCGGCTGGGGTTACGCAGCTCGCGGATCACGCCCGCACTCGTCGAAGCGCTCCGACTGCAGGCCTTGAACGGGCAAGAGGATCTGTCGGCGTTGCGAGACGCGGCTTCTGAGGCCGGGATCACGCCGGAGAAGCTGACGGTGTTTGTGGAAATCTTGCGCCGGCAGTACGACCTCAATGCGCGGGCCGCCTCGCATCACAAGGAACGGATCACGCGGACCGGCTTTACCGTCGACGAGCAGACGCTCACGGTGGACACGGCCTTACGCATGATGGGGCTGACCAAGAACTTCGCCCGCCTCGTGCTGTTCTGCGCGCACGGCAGCACGTCGGAGAACAACCCGTACGAGTCGGCGCTCGATTGCGGCGCCTGCGGCGGCAACGAAGGCAAGCCCAACGCGCGCACGCTAGCGATGATGGCGAACAATCCCAAAGTCCGCGAACGCATCGCGAAAATGGGCATCGAGATCCCCTCCGACACGCATTTTCTCGCCGGCCAGATGAATACGACGACCGACGTCGTGGAGCTCTTCGACTTGGAAGATGTGCCGCCGACCCATCGGGCGGATCTGGCGCGCCTGCAAGAAGACCTCAAGGAGGCGTCGCTGCTCACCAGCCGGGAACGCTGTGCGCGCTTTCCCGACGTCCACCAGGTCCTTGAAGAGACCAAGGCTGAGGCGCACGTCAGACGGCGAAGCGTCGACTGGAGCCAGGTGCGTCCTGAGTGGGGTCTATCGAGCAACGCCTCGTTCCTGATCGGACGGCGGGAGCTAACCAAAGGATTGGACCTCGGAGGGCGCGTCTTCCTGCACTCGTACGACTATCGCGAAGACCCGAGCAATCGTCTGCTCGAAGTGCTGCTCACCGCGCCCCAGGTCGTGGCGCAGTGGATCAACATGGAACATTACTTTTCCGCCGTCGACAACGAGGTGTACGGGAGCGGCAGCAAGATCTATCACAATGTCGTCGGGCGAATCGGCATCATGTCCGGACCCTGGAGCGATCTGCGGCTTGGCCTCGCCCGGCAGACGATGATGAACGGCGACGTGCCGTACCATGAACCGATGCGGTTGCTGACCGTTGTGGAGGCGCCGCGCGGCCGCATCGAGAAACTGATCGCGCGGCATGAAGTCTTGCAGCACTTTTACCACAACGAGTGGGTCCATCTCGTCGCTCTCGACCCCGAAGATCGGGTATGGTACCGGTACCGGTCCAACGGCGAGTGGAGCCCCGTGAGCGATCCCCCACAGCAGGAACACATTCACATGTAGCAGGCCGTGAAAGGAGCGTATCGATGGGCGGTTTGATTTTGCATCCGATGAAGGAGATTCGCGTGATCGTTGCGGGAGAACACCGGGCGTTCGTGACTGACTTGCTGGACCGCGTCAATGCCACCGGCTACACGATCATCGGCAACCTGTCCGGAAAGGGGCACCATGGGGTGCGCGAGGCCCACTTCATGTTCAGCGAGCAGGAGAGCCTGGTGATGATCATGGCGGTGGTCCCCGAGACCAAAGTGGAACCAGTCCTGGCAGGACTGCGGCCACTGTTTGAACGCCATTCGGGGGTCATGTTCGTCAGCGACGTTTCGGTCAGTCGACAGGAGTATTTCGGCAAGGAACACGGCGGGTCATGATCGCGGAGCGCCTCCCTTGTCTTCTGGGTGGTCGATTGTCTAGAATGGGCCCCTCTTGAGCGGTTTCACGATGGAGGGGTGAGGTGAAGGGCTTACGATTCGAGCGCATCGGGCAAGGGCGTTATTACAACGTAGTGTTCCATCTCGGCAGCACCTACGTGCCCGTGAGCGATGAAACCGTGGAGGAACTAAAAGCGCAGAGCCTCCTGCCGGCCGAACGGTTCCTGGACTTCCTCATCGACCGCGTCGGCTATTCATCCTACCTCAAGGAGCAAATCCGCACCGAACTGAAGAGCTCGGGCGATCCGGTGACGCAGATTACCGTGCTCCAGGGTGCTATCAGAGAGCTCTGATCTTAAGTTCGTTTTCTTTCCGGTGAGAATGCCGTGTTCTCAGTTCCTCAGTCCGGCACTCGTCCTTCCTGAAACAGCTGATTCATGATCATGTTCTTCTTGTCGGGGTCCTGGTAGTACTTGAGCGCCTTCGTGTAATTGTCCAGCGCGCTCTCGGGCTTCTTGATTTGCGCGTAGTACTCGGCAATGCCGTGATAGGCACGCGCGTCCTGGGCGTTGGCTTTGAGCCCGCGATTGAAGGCCTCGAAGGCGCTCTGCAGGCGCCCCTTGCCCAGCGACAACCATCCCAGCGCCGTATGTGCCGGACCGAAGTCGGGATTGGCGCGCAGGGCTTCGTCGTACTCCCTCTGGGCGAGATCCAGGCGGTTGCGCGTTTCATAGAGGCTCCCGAGCGCGAAGTGCACTTCGGCATCGCTCGGATTCAACCGCAATGATTCCTTGTAGGCCTGCACGGCCGGTTCCATCTTGCCCTGCTCGGCGAGCGCACAAGCGAGATTCGCGTGAGCAACGGCGTCGTTCGGCTGTAACTTGATCACTTCCCGATACTGCGGGATCGCCATTTCGAGTCGCCCTTGTTCCTGGTAAGCCACGCCGAGATTCGTGCGCGCTGGTGCGTAAGACGGATCGAGTCGCACCGCCTCCCGGTATTCTTTGATCGCCATTTCCACATGGTTCGCCCGTTCGTGAATCTGTGCAAGAAAGTAGTGCGGGTAGGCCCACTGCGGTGCCTGCTTAGCAGACTCCTTATAGGACTGCATGGACTGTTCTGACTGGCCTGATTGCGCCAGGAACAGCCCCATCACCAGGTGCCCCGCTGCCTGTTCAGCATGGCCAGCCACTAGTCCTTCGATCCAGCTTTTCACCTGCGCAATGTCATCCGGTTCGTGCAAACACTTGGCATGAGCAGCCCAAGCTTCGGCAAACTGCCCCTTAATGAGGTGGACGACGTTCAGGACGAAATGGGGACGGGGGTCGAGCTGGTCGGTCGAGGCAGGATGGCGCGCCCAGGCCAGGGCGGCTTGGGCTGCCCCTTCCCACTCACCGGCCAATAAGGCGGCTTCGCATTGTATTTGGTGCTCGCTCATGGGTGCGTGTGATCGATGACCGCTACCGCGTCAGGGTGTCTTCGATGTCCGGCGAGGTTGCCTGCATGTGTGCTCCGAGGGCGGGGTAGCGCTCGGCCAGTTTCTCCTTCATCAGCCAGGCAATCGTGCGGTAGGACCAGTGGCCTTTCACGCCCGAACGCAGTTTTGCGATGTATTCGGCTTCGGCAAAGTCCATTTTGAAGAGGCAGCGAACCTTGAACCCGAAGGGGATCGCATAGAGGCCCGCTTCCGCATTGACCTTTCTTAACTGCTCGATGTCGGCTCGCACGGCGTCCATCGCCTGCCGATACTCCCCGTCGAGTCCAGCCTGCACGAGCGGCGGCGGCACATCGTAGCCATGCACCGTCGTGAAGTTCTGCTGGATTTGCTGGCAGCGCCGGTGCCGATGCATGTCGCGCCAGCCGCCGATATCCATCAGCACATCGAAGGTGAAGGCGTAGCCGCTCCGGAATTCCTTGATGAGTTCGTCATAGGGGCCCCGATTGCTGAACGCAACCGCAAGCGTGTCCTGCTTTTGTTTCTCCGACCAGTCGCGCACAACGCTGAGAATCTTCCGATAGGGCGCTTGGGACACGCGGTATAGGAGCGTGGCGACGGTTTCATCCAATGGATCGTGCGGCTCAATTAGTTCGACCAGCTCTTGGATTCCCCAGGTCGATGGCTGATCGAGGCCGGTTCCGCGCAGGGCCTCCTTGGCGTAGCGTGCGAGGTCCGTGTACACGCTCGTCTGGTACTCGTTCGCTTTTGCGTGTCTGGCAAGCGTCGGGGCCATCGGTTCATTGAGCCCGGCTGTTTGCCCGCTCAGTTCTCCCCACACATTCATCGGAGGCCGCTGGCAGGCATCTTTGAGGTCCTCGCCGATCATCCGAAGCTCGGGCAGTTGCGATGAAAGCAGGCGGGTAATCTGTTTTTCCAGCGTCCGAATGCTGACGACCTGTCCGACGTTCGTCCGCGAGGCAAGCGGGAGCAAATAGCGCGTGACGTCGAACGCCCGGGCGGCGATCGTCCGCTGATAATCGGCCGGTTTCATGGATTCCGGCCTCGGTTCGCGATCGGAGAGAAACTTCGTCAGTGGTTCGTGCAGCAGCCGATACACTTCGCCGAGGCTGCGGAGAATCCCTTGGTAGGTCCCTTCCGTTTCGCTCCCGTGAATGGCGTCCGGGACATACCAGCTGCTGGAGGCAAAGTTCTGATAGCGGCTCGACTTGGCCTGCCCGTCCCACACCGGTTCGTCTTCCAGCCTGATGGCAGCCAGTTCGGTGATTTCCTCGAAACAGATGATCACGTGGCCGAGGTCGGCGATCGAGGCGTGCCCGTAATCAAAATAGAATTGGTCCCAGAACTTCTCCGACGAATGGCCGTGCACCCACTTGATGCTGTGTTCGATCGAGTCGGGCGAGCGGCTGTAGCGGGCGAGCGCGTAGGCGGATTTCTCGGGCGGCATCGGTGCCACGGCGATGACGCGTCGGGTCGGTCGATCGGCACTCACAACATCTCTCCCGCGTGAATCAAGTCGACAACCGGGGAGTGCGAACTATAGCCTCCTAGCTCCGGTCTGTGCAAGCATCTGCGTCGGGCCCGAGATCGCGTTGACTTGCCCGCAATGCCGCCGCTATATTCCCGAATCTTTTTGAATCTCTTGGGTGATGAGACGATGACGATCAAGGGCATCAAAGGCGTGAAAGACATCCTCCCGGAGGAAACGCCCCGCTGGCGGTTTATCGAGGAGCGAGCCAGGCGCTGGGCGGATCGGTACGGCTTCCAAGAGGTCCGGATTCCCATTTTCGAAGTGACGGCGCTTTTTGCGCGCAGTATCGGCGCGTCGACGGATATCGTCGAAAAAGAAATGTATACCTTTCCCGATCGAGACGGCACCTCGCTGACGCTCCGGCCGGAGGGAACTGCAGGAACCGTTCGAGCCTTCGTCGAACATAATCGTGCCGCCGATCCCCTGCCTCAAAAATATTACTACCTTGGCCCGATGTTCCGACATGAACGCCCCCAAGCCGGCCGGCTCAGGCAGTTCCATCAATTCGGCGTTGAGTATTTCGGGACGCAGGACCCCCGTGCTGATGTGGAAGTCATCGCCTTACTCTGGCGTCTCTTATCGGATCTCGCGCTTCCGGGTTTGACGCTCGAAATGAACAGTCTTGGGAGCTCGGAGGATCGGGCGGCCTACCTGCCCCTTCTCGTCGCGTTTCTCAAAGAGCGAACCGCTCGTCTCTGTGCCAATTGCCAACGCCGAATGGAAAGCAATCCGCTTCGAGTGCTCGACTGCAAGATTCCAGAATGTCGAGCGGCAACCGAAGATGCTCCGCACCTGAGCTCTCATCTGTCGCCCGATGCGAAAAACCATTTTGACCATGTCCTCGGCGGTCTGACAGCACTCGGCATCCCCTATCAACTGAATCCGAGGCTCGTGCGAGGGCTTGACTACTATTGCCTCACGGCATTTGAAATTACCTCCACGCACCTTGGTGCACAGAATGCCGTTGGGGCCGGTGGACGTTATGATGGGCTCGTCGAGACGCTCGGTGGGCCAAAAACGCCGGCTGTCGGGTTTGCGGTCGGGCTCGAGCGAATCTCCCTCATGCTGCCGGAAGAGACCCTCCCTCCGGCCCCTCCATCGGTGTACGTTGCTGCGTTCGGAGTCGAAGGCGGGCGGGTGGGAGTTCTGCTCCTTGAAGAACTTCGTCGTGCCGGGATTACAGCCCAATCCGATTATCGGGCCAATAACCTCAAGGCACATCTCCGCCAAGCCGACCGGGCCCATTGTCGTTATGCCATCCTCCTTGGTGACGATGAAGCGACACGAGGTTCCGTTATCCTTCGGAATATGGATTCGAAGGTCCAGGAAGAAATTCGCCTACCGGAAATCCCCGCTCATCTGCGCTCCATTATTGCCCAGTAATAAGGGCCTCTTTTTTCGTATTGACTTCCTCAAAAAAACCCCGTACGCTCGCCTCGAATGGATAATGTAACCATTTGATTATTAAAAGAACTTCCTTTTCATTCTCCTGGTATTTTCATGGCATCTCGCAAACTCGGTCTCTTGTTATCCACAGCCCCTTCTCACTCTAGTGTCGACACAGTGGTGCAACTCGCGGAAGCGGCGATTCGGCAGGGGGTTGAAGTCTACCTCTACCTCATCGATGAGGGAGTGAAGAGTATGCAAGATCTTCGCTTCACATCTTTGTTGGATGGAGGTGTGAGGATGTCCGTGTGCGCGTATGGATGCCAGCAACATCGAGTATCTACTGTAAATGTTGATTCAAGAATATCGCTCTCCGGCCTTGTTGTTTTATCCGGAATCATCGATGGCTGTGATCGATTTTTGGCGTTCACGTAGTCGAGTAGACTCGTGTTTTCAATCAGGTTTCTATGTCTAAGCGCGTTGCTGTTGTCATTTCAGAAGATCCTTGCGTGACCCATCGCCCCGTCGAGGCTTTGCGTATCGCCCTTGGGCTCTGTGCTGGCGATCATGACACGACGGTGGTTCTCCTTGGGCGTGCTCCGCTCCTCTTGACTGATGATATTGACGACGTCGTCGATGTTGAGATTCTTGAAAAATATCGGCCCTCCTTTGCCCAACTTGAAGTTCCCTTTGTACTGGAATCTGATTCATCCATCCCTGCTGTTCGAGGAGAATTCACCGTTTCCCGTTCAAAACCTGATGATATTCGTACTTTTCTTCAGTCTGTGGATCGAACACTGGTGTTTTCATGAGCAAGACTTTATACCTGCTTCGGCAACCGGTTGAGCAAGTGAATCGAGCAATGTTTCTTTCCTCCGAAACTGAAGGTGATGTTGTTCTCTTTGGAGAAGCTGCTTGTTCCGAGTTGTCACACTCGAAAGGCCATGTTTTTTCTGTAGAGAAGAATGGTCGGCATCCACACATTTCATACGATGATCTCATTGAGAAGATGTTTGAGAGCGAGCACGTTATCGTGATCTGATATTGATCCCTCTTCTCCGAAGAGATTGTGTGAATGAAGAAGATAGTCGTCGTAGGAGAAGTAGTAGTAAGTCATGTGAATAGTGGGGAAGGGAGATAACCGATCGATCGGAAATCAGAATTTCTATCGTCACCATGGGGATGAACTTGGGGATTGACTCTGGGTTTATGGAGGGTACAGAGTTCACAAGTTCTGGGGTGCGATACGACCGAGTATGTGAGGAGGATCTCATGACTCGGTCAGGGATGGCGGATTAAGGAAAGAGGGCTGGTCAGGATAAGGGTTATCCACAGGTGTGAATAAGCCTGTGTATGGGGAATAATAGGGGTATTATGACGGCCGCAACTGTCTGGCAAGAGGCTTTGGCGTATATCCAGGGCAAAGTCCCAAAACAGGTGTATGACACGTGGTTTACGCCTGTTCGCCTTGAGCGAATTGAAGACTCAACGGCCCAAATCGGGGTGCCGAATAAGTTCTTTGGTGAGTGGTTAGGACAGCACTACAAGCCCCTCCTGGAAGAGGCTGTATCGACCGCTCGAGGCGGGGGAGAAACGGCTGTCTCCTTTGTCGTCTTTAACCGGCATCCCAGCAGCCAGACCGACCCTGCCACTCTCGTCCAAGCCGTGAAGACCGCTACGGCGACAAAGCCGAGAAGGGGCATCCAACTTAACCCAAAGTACACGTTCAAGAATTTTGTGGTCGGGGCAGGGAACCAGTTTGCCCACGCAGCCTGCATGGCCGTGGCGGAGCAGCCGGCAAAAGCCTATAACCCTCTCTTTATCTACGGCGGCGTCGGTCTGGGCAAGACACACCTGTTGAATGCCATTGCCAACCATGTGGCGGAGCGGACCGACCTCCGGATCGCCTATCTCACGACCGAACAGTTTACCAATGAGGTCATCAACTCGATTCGGTACGACAAGATGATGGACCTCAGAAAGCGCTATCGTCACATCGACATGCTGATGATCGACGATATTCAGTTCTTGGCGGGCAAGGAGCGGACACAGGAAGAATTCTTCCATACCTTCAATGCCCTCTACGAAGCGCACAAGCAGATCGTCCTTTCAAGCGACCGTTTCCCGAAGGACATGCCAGATATCGAGGAACGGCTGAGGTCTCGATTCGAATGGGGGTTGATCGCCGATCTTCAGCCTCCGGACGTCGAGACAAGAATCGCGATCCTTCGCAAGAAATCAGAGGACGAAGGCGTCACGTTACCCGAAGACGTCATCCAGTTTTTATCGACGACCATGAAAAGCAATATTCGAGAGCTCGAGGGTTCGCTGGTCCGGCTCGGCGCCTACGCCTCGCTGACTGGGCAGACGATCACGCTCGACATGGCCAAGAACGTGCTCCGAGACCTTATCGGCGACAAGAAAAAGGTTGTGTCGATGGAAGACATCCAGGAAATCGTCGGCACCTGGTTTCACGTGAAGATCGCGGATCTGAAATCAAGGCGCCGGAGCAAGACGCTCGTGCACCCCAGGCAGATCGCTATGTACCTCTGTCGCGAACTCACGGATGCGTCCTACCCAGAAATCGGTCGACTCTTCGGGGGAAAGGACCATACGACGATCATTCATGCCTGCCGGCAGATTACGAAGGCCAGGGAAAACGACAGCGCATTGCACGCGACGTTGGACGGCTTGAAGGAAAAGATCCTTCGAAGCTGAACGGTGGTTCGAGGGAGAGGGAATCATGAAGGTTCGAATCGGACGAGATGAGCTGTTGACCGGCCTGCAACGGGTGCAAGGCGTCGTCGAAAAACGCAATACGATGCCCATTCTCTCGAACATCTTGATCGAGGCGAAACAGGAAGGGGCGGAGATCGTCGCGACCGATCTCGAGATCGGAATGCGCGGGCTCTACAAAGCCACCGTGCAGAAGCCGGGCGGCATTACGGTGTCGGCGCGCAAGCTCTACGAAATCATCAAGGAACTGCCGAGCGGTGAGATCGAGATCAATTCCGGCGACAACAACTGGACGACGATTCAAGCTGGCAAGAGCCAGTTCAAAATCGTGGGCCTGCCGAGCGCGGATTATCCCGCACTGCCGGCGATCGAGCGCGAAGGATTAACGCCTCTCTCCGGTGCGGGCCTCCTCGAATTGATCCGAAAGACTCTCTTTGCGGCGGGCGACAATGACGCGCGCTACATCCTGAACGGCTTGCTGGTCACGCTGATCACGAGCGAGAAGAAGACCACGCTCCGCCTGGTCGGGACCGATGGCCATCGATTGGCCGTGGCTGAACAAGACCTCGGCAAGGCGGGAGCCAAGGGCGCCCCCCAGGAAATCAAAGCCATTATTCCCAAGAAGGCCGCCCATGAAATGCAGCGGCTGTTGCAAGAGGGGGGCGACGGCGAGCCCTTGATCGGATTTACGAAGAACCTGATGATCTTTCGCAAGAGCGGCTTGCTCCTGACCTCTCGTCTGATGGAAGGGAACTACCCAAATTACCAACAGGTGATTCCCAAAGAGAGCAACAAAAAGATCATTATCAATCGCCTGGACCTGGAAAGCGCGCTACGGCGGGTTTCGGTGCTGTCGAAGGACAAGGCGAATGCCGTGAAGCTGTCGTTCGCTCCGGGGCGCATGACCCTGTTCTCCAGCAATCCGGACTACGGGGAAGCCACTGAGGAGATGTCGGCGCAGTACGAGGGTGAAGCGCTCAACACCGGATTTAACGCTCGATACTTGCTGGATGTCTTCGGAGTCATGGACGGGGAGAAGATTTCTCTGCAAATGGACAGTGCCTTGAGTCCCTGCTTGATCCAAGAAGCCGAGACGCCCGGATTCAAATGCGTCGTGATGCCGATTAAGATTTGAGGCAGAAGCGAGCAGTCAGCCTCACGGCATCACCTCGACGCTGATTGCCGAACGGCAATAGCTGCACCGAAGGAGACGAATGGCGATAAGAGAGTCCGACGAGATTTCCGACAAGCCCGCCCAGGGAAAATCCGACAGCTACAGCGCGGATCAAATCAAAGTCCTCGAGGGTCTCGATGCCGTTCGCAAGCGGCCTGCGATGTATATCGGCAGTACCGGCGTGGACGGCCTGCACCATTTGGTTTACGAAGTCGTCGACAACAGCGTTGACGAACACATGGCCGGCTTCGGCGAATCGATCGACGTCACCATCCATATCGACGGCAGCGTGACGGTGGTCGATAACGGCCGCGGCATTCCCACCGGCATGCATCCGACGCAAAAGAAATCCGCTGCCGAAGTGGCGCTGACCGTCCTGCACGCGGGCGGGAAGTTCGAGCAGGGAGCGTATACCGTGTCGGGCGGCCTCCACGGTGTCGGCATCTCGGTGGTGAACGCGCTCTCGGAATGGCTGGAGCTCGAAATCTGGCAGGACGGCCAGGTGTTCGAGCAGCGCTACCAGCGAGGGAAGCCGGACGCACCGCTGAAGGACACCGGAAAGACGAAGCGTCGCGGCACGAAGGTGAGATTCAAGCCGGACGGGCAAGTGTTCGAGACGCTGGAGTTTAGCTTTGACGTGCTGGCACAACGGCTACGCGAACTCGCCTTCTTAAACAAAGGCCTCTCGATCACCCTGAAGGACGAACGAAAGGAACCGGCCAAAGAGCAGGTGTTCTTCTACAAGGGCGGCATCGTCTCCTTCGTCGAGCATTTGAACGAAGCGAAAACACCGCTGCACAAGCCGATCTACGTGAACGTCGAAAAACCGGAGATGATTCTCGAGGTCGCGCTCCAGTACAACGACAGCTACGCGGAAAATCTCTTCTCCTTTGCGAACAACATCAACACGAAGGAAGGCGGCACGCACCTGGTGGGATTTAAGGCCGCATTGACGCGGACCATCAACAACTACGCGAATGCAAACGACCTGTTAAAGAAGGAAACCGAGTCGCTCACCGGCGACGACGTCCGAGAAGGGCTCACGGCGGTCGTCAGCGTGAAGCTCCGCAATCCGCAGTTCGAGGGACAGACGAAGGCGAAGCTCGGAAACAGCGAAGTCAAAGGCGTCGT
>DATIFR010000175.1:0-19340 GCA_035455145.1 Nitrospira sp. | reverse complement strand
CGGCTGTATCGAGGGAGATATCCTTCGAATCGCTTTCGATACAGTTATCGAGCCCCGCAGGGCCAGTGGAGAGCCCACTCCTCATCCTGCTTTATTCATCGTCGTCGTCATCCGCCTCGAGCGCTTCCTGCCTCTTTTGTTCCTCCATCGCGTTGTGGAGCAACATGCGGATAAACATCGAATAGAGTGAGCCCTTTTCGAGCGTCCCCCCTGGCGGAATCGCGATCTTCCCTTCTTTGATCATCTTGTCCATCCATACCTTCTGATCTGGCGCGATCAGAATCGGGATCTCGACTAAGCCGACCCGTCCAAACATTTCCATGGTCAGAACCTCCGTAGATTTCGACTCCGCGGTCATTCCAGCATGCGGTTTTCTCGGTTGTCAACTCGGAGGTGAACGCCTATGGCACGAACCCTGCGTATCCAGCTGCCATGGCACACCGTTTTCTTTGTACCGGGGTTCCCTGCTTCGCCCTTTCATTGGCGGCGTTCTGCCTGCTGCTGCCGCTTCGTGCGCAGGCGCAGCAATCGACCGCCCATCCGTCATCGTTGCCCACAACCCCGCTATCGCCTAACAGCGATGCCGAGGGCTCTCCTTCCTCCTGTGAGCTTTGCTGGCAACCAACCGCGCAAGCCGGCAGCGATCTCAAGCCCCATCGCCGTTACCGGGAGCAGGATCTCCATCCCCACAAGAAAGCAAACGGGCTTTCGAGGTCATCACAGCGGAGTCTCAGGAGCCAGTTGCCTCACCGCAAGCTTGAGCAGGATGAACGACCATGAGAGGAATAATGCCGCACGAAAGAAGGGAGGAGCTTACTGTTTCTTGTTCTTGTCCTTCGGACCCTCCGAAAACAGCAGCCAGCCCAGCACGATAAATCCGATCGCAACGCCCGTGATCGCCAGCCAGGTTCCTAACTTATCCATCTCTCTGTCCCTCTCGTCGGACTCGACTGTAGTGCGGAGACGGTAACTTTGTCGAGGCGTTTCACCTTTCCGTTTCCATCCGTCACCGCAAGCCTCGCGGACCCTTCAACGACCACACGCCCGCTCTCGCGTTCACACACGATATGGGAGAAGGTGATCGATGCCGGAGTCATCTCGGCGATGACCGTCTGAATCTGTAGCGTCTCGCCGTAGCGTGCAGGAGCGAGATAGTCCACTTCGGCATGCACGACGACGAACACTCTTCCTTCCTTCATGAGTCCGGCCACTGAGAGCCCTCGCTCCTCGAGGTACTGTGTCCTGGCCCTCTCGAAATACTTGAGGTAATTGGCGTAGTAAACTACGCCGCCGCAATCGGTGTCTTCATAATAAATGCGAATGTCCATGCTCTCTACTCGCGAGGCAGGCGGGACGAGCGCGACTTGACGGACGATGCTAGTCTCGCTTTTCGCGCCAATCTCACACGTCGCGCTACAGGCTCAGCACCGGAAACTTCGGCAGCGCGCTGTCCTGTACTCCTGTGAGTTTCAGCACCACATCGTACAACTGCTGAACGCGTTCGGCTTTCACCGGTTCAAACCCGTGGCCGAGGACGGCATGATTCGCGGCATCGAGCAACGGCTTCATGGTCGGCCATTCCCGGAGGAACGCCTGGCCCATCTGGTCGCCCAATCCGGCGAGCACGCGAAACTGCGCCTGTAACGGCAGTTTGTACTTACCGTCGATGTCTTCGAGATAGCAGGTCCGGCAGATCTCTTGAATTGCATGCGGCAATTGCTCCGGCTGCGCATCCCAAGTCTTGATCTTGTGCTGCTTGAAGAGCTGCAGCTGCGCAAAGGCTTCGAGAGCCCGCAAAAGCGACTGCATCGCCGCTTCGGCATCGTGCGTGACTCGAAGCCGCCGACCGGCATGGGCCATAAGATCGTAGGCAAGGAGCTCCTTGACCTCTGCCGGATCAAGCACCAGCTTCTCCAAGAACGCCGCGTTCGCTTTGATCGAAGTAATGGCTCCCTTGAGCCCCGGAGGTCCGCCGAACAGCGAGGCCATGTCCATCGCCTTTATAGAGCTTTTCAATTTCTCCCAGGCCTGCCGATAGTGGAACCGCTCCCAGAAATCATAGCCCTCTGCCACATCGGCAAAAGCTCGGTACAGCGGCTTCTGTCCGCCGCTTACGCGCGTTTCAATCTGCCGGAAGATGGATCCGGCAGCCACATAGGCGCCTCGATTGAACAGATCACACCCGTCTCGTCGCATGACCTCGGCCGCTTCATCCCAGGGATTGGTGGAGATCCACAGCCCCTCACGACCTTCAATTGTCACCGCATCGCCTTCCCGCCCCTCCTTCGACGCCACGATCGACACGATTCGAGACGTCAAGCGCATGGTGACGAGCGCGAGTGCTCCGGCCATGGCGGGGGTGGCTCCGGTCAGATCCAGGACTAGCGATCCCGGTTCGATGCCCCACGTTCTCAGCAGGCCGGGAAGCGATCGTGCAATTGATTGATAACAAGACGGGAAGTGGTCTGAATCTGAAAGCACGATCCAATCCCACCGGCGGGGCATCTGGCTGATCTTGGGTTGGACTTCGGTTTCGACAAGCGGCTTGGCAGATTCGGGCAGCACAAAGCACAGGGATTCAGGGCACAGTCGATTAATGGAATAGACCGCTGGAGAAAGATCGTTGGTCACCGCGACGACGAGCGCGGCAACTGGTTGGTCGTGGGCCATCGCGCGCGGATCATAACATCGCCTCTCCAGGTGATCAATTCACAATCCCGCAGCGTCCTTCTGCTTGACGACCTCTGGAAAGGCGCTTAGACTTTCGTCGTCATCACGACAAATCCGTTACGTTACGCAAGGCTCGACGAGGTTTTCCCATGATCTGGTGGTATTGGATGCTGGTCGGTCTCGTGCTCCTCGGTGCCGAGATGATCACGCCCGGAGGCTTTTATATTCTCTTCTTCGGTCTTGCGGCACTGGTTGTGGGCGGGCTGGCCGGCTTGAGACTCGTCCAGACGGAATGGCTTCAGTGGCTGTTATTTTCCGGGCTTGCAGTCATCTCGCTACTCGTCTTCCGTGGACCGCTGCTGGCCTGGATCAAGGCGCAGGAGGTCGAGACGCCGGCCGTGGATTCAATGGGAGGCGAAACCGCGATCCCGGTCGAGGATCTGGTCCCAGGCGGCATCGGCAAGGCAGAACTGCGCGGCACCATATGGACCGCCCATAATGCCGGGCCTGCTCTCTTGAAAAAGAACCAGCGATGCAAGGTCGAGCGAGTCGAAGGGCTCACGTTATGGATCACGGCCGAATGAGCGAGAAGTGGCCGGAAGACCGCGGAAAAACTACAGTGGCGGTCCAGACGTTCAGTGGTCCGTCCTCAGGGATAACAGGATACTACTCCGCAGGATGCTCAAAATGGCCGTCCAGCGAGGCCGCAGCGAGTGAAGGGCCGAGGCGTACCCTCTGGGTACGTTGAGGGTCTGAACGATGCGAGAACGACGGTAGGGTCAAGGTGCGTATTGGCGCGCCGGGGCTGGGCGGGTGAGACGGGTGACTTTTTCAGCATCCTGCTAGAAAGCAAACGACTGTGGAGGAGGTAACGATGACCGGCGGACTCTTCGTGGTGTTGTTGTTGGCGGTGCTGGTCTTGATCATTATCGCCAAGACCGCGGTGGTCGTGCCGCAGCAGAGCGCCTATGTGGTCGAGCGGCTCGGCAAGTATGCCGCCACCCTGGATGCAGGCTTTCATATTCTTCTCCCCTTCATCGACCGCATTCGCTACAAACACTCGCTCAAGGAAACCGCCATCGATATTCCGGAGCAGGTCTGTATCACGCGCGATAACGTGCAGGTATCGGTGGACGGCATCTTGTACCTCAAGGTCTTAAACCCTCAACGGGCGTCCTATGGCATCAGTGACTATCTTTTCGCCCTGATCCAGCTTGCGCAAACGACGCTCCGGAGCGAAATTGGAAAAATCGAACTCGACCGCACGTTCGAGGAACGGACCAATATCAATATCCAGGTCGTGAACGAACTCGACAAGGCCTCGGATCCATGGGGCGTCAAGGTCTTACGCTACGAGATCAAGAACATCACCCCGCCGAAGGGCGTGCTGGATGCGATGGAAAAGCAGATGCGGGCGGAGCGAGAAAAGCGCGCGGTGATCTTGACGTCAGAAGGCGAGCGCGACGCTGCAATCAATCAGGCGGAGGGGGAAAAGCAACAGGTCATCAAGGCCTCGGAAGCCAAGAAGCAACAGCAGATCAACGAGGCCGAGGGAGCCGCTTCGGCCATTCTCGCCATTGCTCAGGCCACGGCAGAAGGACTGCGCAAGGTCGCCGAGACGATTCAGGTTCCTGGAGGCCAGGAAGCGGTTCAGCTGCGGGTCGCCGAACAGTACATCACCAAATTCGGCGAGCTGGCCAAAGTAAACAACACGCTTATCCTGCCAGCCACCGTCTCCGACGTCGGCTCAATGATCGCGTTGGCGATGAGTGCCATACGACAGACGGCTTCCTCAACCCCGACAAACTCGTGACCATTGAAATAGCCTGGTTTGACAGGATGAGACCCCTCACCTAGAATTGAACCCGATGAAAGATTTCGTCCTCAATGCTTTTGCCGAGAGCGCAACGGTCAAGCAGCAGTTCGCTCGTGAAGACGTCGACCGGATCGTAGAAGTCGCAAAACTCATCGCAACCGCCTTCCGCGAAGGCCACAAAGTGTTGCTCTTCGGAAATGGAGGCAGCGCCACCGACGCGGCCCACATCGCCGCCGAATTCGTGGGCCGGTACAAACGTGAGCGCGCCCCGCTTCCGGCCATCGCCCTCGCCACCGACATTGCCGCCATCACGTGCATCGCGAACGACTACGGCTACGACGAGCTCTTTGCCCGGCAGGTCCGCGCCCACGGACAAAAAGGCGATCTGGCCATTGCGATCAGCACGAGCGGGGATTCGCCAAACGTGCTCAAGGGGGTAGAAGCGGCGAAGGCCTGCGGCTTAACCACTATCGCGTGGACCGGCGGGACCGGTGGTAAGCTCGCCGCGATGGTGGATTTTCCCTTTGTCGTTCCTTCCAAAGTGACTGCGCGCATCCAGGAATGCCACATCACATTAGGCCACGTCTTGTGTGAACTGACTGAGGAACAGCTCCTTGGCAAAGCCTCCTGACCGGAAACGTCCCCCCGTCACGACCCGCAGTCTGATCCCGCCGATCAACGTGACGGATCTCAAGACCTATCCGCTCAGGAAACGCCATAGCAAAGTGCGTGTCTCCGATTTTGCCAGGCCCTGGCGCCGCGGAGGCAGCTTCGGCCAGTTCTATCGCACCTTGCCGGACATTCTGGCCGTCAAGACGCTTCGCGCCGTTGCAAAAGCCATTGCCACGGCCCATTGCAAAGGCCGGCCCGTGATCATCGGCATTGGCGCTCATGTCATCAAAGTCGGCCTGACCCCCATTCTCGTGGATTTGATGCAGCAGGGGATTGTCACCGCCGTCGCGATGAACGGCGCGGGCATCATTCACGATTTTGAACTGGCCCTGATGGGTCACACGTCGGAAGAAGTAGATGCCGAAATCGACGCCGGGCGGTTCGGCATGGCGGAGGAGACGGGCCGAATGTTGAACGAGGCGATTGTCCGGGGACATCGGGATCGGCAGGGACTCGGTGAAGCAGTCGGCCACTACATTAATAGGTGCAAGGGACAGTTCCCCAACCGAGAAACCAGCGTCCTCGCAACGGGAGCCCGGCTCGGCATTCCCGTCACGGTGCATGTCGCAGTCGGCACCGACATCATCCATATGCATCCGGCCGCGGATGGCGCGGCCATCGGCGCCACCTCGCTCCTGGACTTCCGCCGCCTCGCGGCGGTCGTCGCCGGCATGGAAGGCGGTGTCTACCTCAACCTCGGCTCCGCGGTTATTCTGCCAGAAGTGTTTCTCAAAACTGTCTCACTGGGTCGAAACCTCGGCCATAGCCTGTCCAACATCACGACCGTGAACATGGATTTCTTGTCTCACTACCGACCGCTCACGAATGTGGTCCGCCGGCCGACTCAAAAGGGCGGGAAGGGTTACGCGCTGATCGGTCACCACGAAATCATGCTGCCGCTACTGGTGGCAGCCGTTACTGAAGAATTGGGATAAGGCCCGCTATGGCCCGCTGCCCCACTCATCCCCTAGCAGCAGAACAACTCACCGCCATATGGTCCGACTTGAACAAGCGCCACTTCGGCGGCGTGCTTCCCTTGATCGATATCGTCTGGAGCCGGCGGCTCACTTCATCGGTCGGAATGTTCGTGAGTCGCGCGGGACCCAGGTCCTCCTGGCGCGATGTGGTCGCGAGACGGTCTCCACCGCGAGAAATCCGCCTGTCCCTTCCCCTGCTCAACGGACTGTTGGTCCGATCCCCCTACGGCCGGAACGAGCTGGTCAGCACCATCGCCCATGAAATGATTCATCAGTGGCAGTACGACATCCTCAAGCGACGCCCAAATCATGGGCCAGATTTTCTCCGGAAGATGACGGAGATGAATCGCGACGGAGCTTTGGCCATCACCATCTACCATTCACTCCAGAAGGAAGTATTGGCTCTCGCGCGATTCGCCTGGCGCTGCCGGCAATGCGGCCGCATCTATCGACGCCAACGCCGGACGATCCAACCACGTCGCCACCAATGCGGGAGTTGCCGTGGCGCCTTGCAGGAATTGGGTGCTGTTGCCCGAAGCCCCGTCGAGCCAACGGCCGGCCCACCACCCCCCTTGCGTCAACTTCAGCTCTCCTTTACGTTCTAGGCTCCTTCTCTGGAGCCAATCATGCGCTGGGCCCGCCAAATCCTCTTCGGAGATGTGGACGCGATGTTCGCCTCCGCAGCCGTAGTGAAAGACCCGAGTCTTGCCGGAAAACTGATCGCGGTCGGCGGCCCTCCGCCGCGTGGCATTATCGCTGCGGCCAGCTACGCGGTCCGCCCATTCGGTATTCATTCGGCCATGCCCACGGCGAAGGCACTGCAGCTCTGTCCGAACCTCATCCTGCTTCCGCCTGACCGCCCGTTGTATCGCCACCTCCACGATCACATGCGGACCGTGACGAATCAGCTCTTCCCCGTTACCGAGTGGAGTAGCATCGACGAATTCTACGCGGACACGACGGACCTTCAGACCCGCTATCCCGATCCTTCAGCACTGGCTCGATTGGTGAAAGATTCCATCTTTAACGCCACGGGACTGCGCTGCACAGTCGGCGTCGCGACCGGAAAGACCGTGGCGAAGATTGCGGCCGATGCGTATAAGCCGGATGGCCTCGCGATCGTTGAGCCGGACACCGAAGCCGCGTTCCTGGCCGGCCGGCCGATCCGAGCCCTCCCCGGCATCGGTCCGAAAACCGCCGCACGCTTGGAACCGCTCGGGCTCAAGACCATCGGCGATCTTTTGGATGAACGATGGCAACCGGGGCTTCGGCATCTCTTTGGGACCCGCCTCCATTGGATCCAAGAATTGGCTCAAGGCCACGACCACGAACCGGTCGTGGCCGACCGTGAATCAAAAAGCGCCAGCCATGAGACGACCTTTGATCAGGACACAGAGGACCGTTCGTTTCTCGAGCAGACGCTACAGATATTTCTGCGCTCTTTGGCGCGCGAACTGCGACAGGAAGGCCTGGCCGCCGCCGCATGCACCGTCAAACTCAAAGACGCCCGCTTTTCCATTACCACGAGGCAGCGGCAGTTTCCCCAGCCACTTAACTACGACCCTGACATGTGGCCGACCATCAAGCAGGCACTGCATGACTTGTTCAAACCCGGAACGAAGTACCGCCTTGCCGGCCTCGCCCTCACATCATTGACGCCGGCTCCTCCTGGTCTCTTCGATCAAAAAAGAGCAAAAGCCATCGAGGCGATGGATGCGATCATCTCGCGCCATGGACCGAACGTAATGGGGCTGGGCGGGGTGATCCGCGACGATGGAGACTAACCTCCACTCTTTCTATCTCGTCGCGCAGCCGGTATGATGAAACCATGCCCGACAAGGTGATGACCAGCGCGCAGCTTGCTCCGGTTCTCGCAGAAGCGCGTGCCCAGAAAAGGCGGATCGTCTTCACGAACGGATGCTTCGACCTGATGCATATTGGGCATACGCGCTACCTGCAGGCGGCTCGACAACTTGGCGATCTCCTCGTCGTGGGGGTCAACAGCGATGCCTCCGTCAGAAGCCTCGACAAAAAGCCGGACCGGCCGATTGTGGGAGAGGCCCAAAGAGCCGAAGTGCTCGCGGCATTAGGCTGCGTCGATTACGTGATCATCTTTACGGAGCCGGACCCTCTGAAATTAATCAGCGAGATCCAACCGGACGTGCTGGTGAAAGGGGGGGATTGGCCGCTGGATCGCATTGTCGGCCGTGAGGTCGTCGAACGCCGGGGTGGAATCGTCAAGACGATTCCGTTGGTTCCCGGCATGTCCACAACGTCACTCATCGAACGTATTCGCTCACAATCCGCCTAGCCCGCATTATTCATGAGCACTTTTGCTGCAATCACCCATACGCTGCTGCAACAGGCAGTCTCGCCGCTCAGTCGGTCAACGTACTACACGAGTATGTCTCCCTCCCTCACGGCTCCAAGCGCCCGTTTCACGACGGGTCTTGGCGATTTCGCGATGAACCGTCATGAATAGTGCGGGCTAAGCAGTGTCGAACAGCTCGCCCGGCAACCCAACGACCCAGTGGTTTTCGTCACTCGCCTCCTCACTGGCCGGTGAAGGGGGACGACCCTGCCTGACCGGCTTGCACGGTTCAACCGCCGGGTTCGCGCTGACCACATTGTTGCACCCCCAATCGGGTAAGCTCGGCGCCCGATCGTGGCTGATCGTCACCAAGTCGGATGAAGCCGCCGAACGACTCTACGACGATCTGCAATTCTTTCACGGTCTGATCGGTCTTCCCGCCAGCTCGCTCGCACTATTCCCGCGATGGGAAACTCTGCCCTACGAATCGACCGCCCCGCATGTCGGTCTTGTGGCCCGGCGGATGATCGCCCTGCAGCAGATTCGAACCCTTCCGTCGGTCCGGGTCATCACCTCGATCGAAGCGTTGATGCAGCGACTCATGCCTGTCGAGACGTTCACGCAGACCATCCTGCATTTCAAGCGCGGCGGCGCAATCGAGCGCGACGTCTTGACCGGTGGGCTTTTGCGATTGGGGTACCGTCGGGTTTCGGTCGTGGAGATTCCCGGTGAGTTCAGCATTCGAGGCGGCATCGTCGACATTTTCTCGACGGCCTATACGGAACCGTTGCGTGTGGAATTCATCGGAGAGAGCATCGACTCGCTCCGCCTCTTCGATCCCGCCACACAGAAATCCACGGCGAAGATGGATCGCGCCGTCGTCCTTCCAGCACGGGAGTATCTTCGGCCGGAGGCCGCTCCGGATGCGCTCGCAACGATCCCTCCCGATGCCGAATGGCGCGCGCCGGACCTTTATCCGCACATGCACAGTCTGCTGGATTACTTCACCAGCCGGCCTTTGCTCGCGTTGAATCAACCGGCTGCCCTCAACCGCTCGTGCGTCGAATTGTGGGATCGAATCGATGACGGCTACTTGCGCCATAGCGATCAAGAGGCGGCGCTCCCCTACCCCTCCCCGGAACGATTGTTTTTGACGTGGCAGGATTTGATGGAGCGCACAACCGGCTGGTCCCAACTGGCCCTTGAGCCGCTGGCCGAAACCGACGCCTCGTGGGAACCGGTGTTGGCCTTTCCGGCACAGGTTCCGGCCAGCATCGGACTCGGCGCGCGGGGCACGCCGTTCAGCCAGACGCTGTCGATGCTTGAACGCCTCCGTGAAGCCTGCCGCGTCCTCCTGGTCGCGAGGAGTCACGGCCAGGTTGATCGCCTCTTGGCGCTCCTGCGCGAACATGACGTGCCGGCCATCGAGTGGACAACGCAGAGCTGGACCTCGTCCGGGCAGGCACGCGTCCCATTTTACGTCTCGCACGGTGACCTCTCCGCCGGCTTTCTCTCGTCCGAGCTGCATCTGGCGATCCTGACGGAAGAAGAGCTCTTTGCAAAAGGCGCCCGTCACAAGCCTCAACCGAAAAACAAGGCCGCCACCTTCCTCTCCTCGCTCGAAGATCTGAACGTGGGCGACTACGTCGTTCATGTGCAATATGGCATCGCCAAGTACCTGGGGCTCAAACGTCTGTCGGTCCAGGACTTCGACAGCGATTACCTGATTCTGGAATTCGCCGGCGGGGACAAGCTCTATGTGCCGCTGGATCGCCTCAATCAGGTGCAACGCTATAGCGGCGCCGAGTCGCATGTCCCGCGGCTTGATCGATTGGGTGGTACCAGTTGGGCCAAGACGACCGCCCGCGTAAAGAAAGACATCGAAGAAATGGCGCAGGAGCTGATCGACCTTTATGCCAATCGCGAGCTCGCCAAACGGCACGCGTACGGATTCGATAGCACGCTCTACCACGAGTTCGAAGCGGCCTTCGAGTATGAGGAAACGCCGGATCAGCTCAAAGCCATCGAAGACATCGCGCGCGACATGGAATCCAGTAAGCCGATGGATCGCCTGGTCTGCGGGGATGTCGGCTATGGAAAAACAGAAGTGGCCATGCGCGCCGCCTTCAAGGCCGTCGAGGACAATCGCCAGGTTGCCGTGCTGGTACCGACGACGCTGCTGGCCCATCAACATTACGACAACTTCTCGGAGCGCTTCGCGCCCTTTCCCACAAAGGTCGCCCTGCTCTCCCGCTTTCAGTCACCGAAAGAGGCCAAAGCCATCTTGAAAGAGGTGGCGACCGGCACGGTCGATGTCGTCATCGGGACACATCGGCTGTTGCAGAAAGACGTGGTGTTTCGCAACCTCGGCCTCGTGATCATCGACGAGGAACAGTGGTTCGGAGTGAAACACAAGGAGCGACTCAAGGAATTGCGCACACAAGTCGATGTGTTGACTCTCACGGCGACGCCGATTCCCCGGACGTTACAAATGGCGATGGCCAGCGTCCGCGATCTTACGATCATCGACACGCCGCCGGCCGGCCGGCTCTCGATCCGCACACAGGTGGTCCGGTCCAGCGACAAATTGATCCGCGAAGCGATCCTGCGCGAACTGAGTCGAGGCGGGCAGGTCTATTTCGTCCACAATCGTGTCGAAACGATGGAGCGCACGGGCGCCTGGATACAACAAATCGCCCCGGAGGCACGCATCGTCATGGCCCACGGTCAAATGGATGCGAAGCCGCTGGAAGCCGTGATGCTGAAATTCTTTCATCGTGAGGCGGACGTCCTGATTGCCTCCGCCATCATTCAATCCGGCATCGACGTGCCGAGTGCCAACACGATCATCGTGAATCGAGCCGACACGTTCGGCCTGGCACAGCTCTATCAACTGCGCGGGCGTGTCGGCCGAAGCGGAGACCAGGCCTATGCCTATTTCCTCGTTCCGGATGAAGGCAAGTTGACGGACGACGCGCAGAAACGCCTAATCGCCATCCAGCAATTTACGGAGCTGGGATCAGGTTTCCGCATCGCCGCCGCGGATCTCGAAATCCGGGGCGCGGGCAACTTGCTGGGCAAGCAACAGTCCGGACACATTGCCGCCATCGGTCTCGACCTCTACTTGCAGATGGTCGAACAGGCCGTTCAGCGGCTCAAAGGCCAGGTCGTGGAAGAAGAGCCCGATCCTACCTTGCGCCTGAATGTGTCGGCATTCATTCCAGAAGAATATGTGGCCGATCCCCATCAGCGCCTGTCATTTTATAAACGGCTCTCCTCCTGCACCCAAGTGGGCGATCTCGCCCTACTTCACGGTGAGCTCCAGGATCGCTACGGGTTGCCGCCCGACGCTGTCGAACGATTATTCGAAGTCATGCAGGTGCGATTGCAGGCTAAGGCACTGCGGCTCTCGTCGATCGAGCTCAAGACGCAATCAATCGTCATCACGCTGGACGCCAAGAGTCCGGTCGCCCAGACCGCGATTCAATGCCTCATGGATCGATATAGGACCCGAATCCGGTTTCTTTCTCCCTTGTCCTTCGAACTCCAAATGCCGCATCAGGACTGGCCTTCCATCTTTCCGGAACTCACCGCAACCTTGCAAAGCCTCAGTGTCTGTGATACCAACACAACAACGAAGTTTTAACCGTCCTTCAACCCCGACAAGGTTGCACACGCGCATGACACGACCACCGTTCGATTCCACTCATCTTCAGGTCTCCCGGCTCTTTCCTCTCGTCATCGGGGCGATCGGAGGCACGCTGCTGTTGCTCACCAGCTGCACCCAGCCTCAGAGCGAGGAACGTGTCGTGGCCTTCGTGAACGGACGGTCTATCACCCAAACGGAATTCGACCGGAAATGGGGCGAGCTTCCCGAAGCAACCAGAGCCCGTTATGAGAAAGAAGGCGGGAAACAGGCATTTTTGAAAGAAGTGGTCGATGATGAGCTGCTGATGCAGGAAGCCAGGAAGCAAGGCCTCGACCAGACCGACTCGTTCCGCGATCGAGTCCGGCGCTACAAGGAGAAGCTCCTGAAAGATGAGCTCCTGAAGGACAGGCTGAAAGATACGATCGATCTCACGAAGGAAGAACTGGACCGCTATTACGTGCAGCACGAGAACGAACTCTTAACCCCTTTGAAAGTTCGCGTCTCGCAGATGTTGCTCCCGAACTACCCTGCCGCGAAAGATCTAGAGACCCAGATCAATCGAGGAGGAGACTTCGCAAAGTTTGCCCAGCGCTATTCGATCGATACCAAAACCAAGGCAAAAGGAGGCGACCTGGGCCCGTATCGCAAGGGCTTGCTCGTTCCTGAAGTCGACGAAGCGGTCCACGCGCTCAAACCCGGGTTGGTTAGCGGACCCATCAAGACGGACGCCGGCTACTATCTCGTCATGGTCACGGCCCTCGAGCCCGAAATCATCCAGGCAGACCTCGCGCGCAGGGAGCGCTTGCGACAGGAACTGCTCTATCTCAAGCGCAAGCAGCACTTCGACGAGGTCATCGCGGACATTAAATCCAAGGCGCTCATTCGAATCAGCGACGGGTCTCGCTAGACGAACCGAGGGCTCTGCGAGCACGCGAGCCGACAGCACCGCGGTCTTTCCCTTCCTCATCACGCAGAGAATCCTGTACAATTCATCCGCGATGGACAGATTCCTCCGGCACATACAGCCATGCCGATCCATACCGAACTCCGCAAAGCCATGACCCGCTCTCGAATCACATCGATTGCGTTTGCCTCGCTCGCGACTGCGACACTCGCCTTGACCCTGTTCGCCGGAGTGCCAGATCTTCGAGCGGCGAAGATCGAAGATCGCATCGTGGCGATCGTCAACTCCGATCTGATCATGTGGTCGGAAATGAAACGGGAACTGAGCCCCGAGCAGGAGCGCATCGAAAAGCAGTATCGCGGCGAGGAATTATTGCGCAAGCTGAAGGCGGCGGAATCGATGGCCCTGACGACGATGATTGAGCGCCGACTGCAGATTCAGGAAGCCAAAGTCCGTGGCATCGATGTCAGCGACCAGGAGGTGAAGCAGGCCATCAAGCAATTGAATCAGCAAGGAGAGAAACTTGACGACAAAGATCCGGCAGGCATCAAAAGCGTCCGCGAACAACTGATTCTCCTCAAGGTCGTCGATCGGGAAGTGCGAAGCGGCGTGATGGTGGCAGACCCGGAGATGAGGCGGTACTACCAGGAGCACCGCGACCGGTTTGCGCTCCCTGAAGAATATACGCTCAGCCAGATATTCCTCAAACCCCGCTCGCCTGACGATCTGGCCGACGCCAAAGACAAGGCCCGAGAGGTCATGGCCCTGCTCAAGCAGGGAGAGTCCTTCGAGGATCTGGCGCTGCGTTACTCCGACGGCCCCAATGCGTCACGCGGAGGGAAACTCGGCCTCGTACGGCAGGGAGAGTTATTGCCCGCCATCGAGCGGGGCGTCGCGAGTCTTGTGCCCGGTGGCATCTCGGAGCCCCTTCAAAGCCCCGAAGGCCTGCACATCGTTCGTGTCGATGATAAGAAGCCGAAGGTATTCAGGCCCTATGAAGAAGTGAAGCAGGAGATCCAAGTGCTCGTCTTCCAGCAGAAGAGCGAGGATATGTTTCAGTCCTGGCTGGCGAATCTCAAGAACAAAGCCTACATCGAGATCAAGTTCGACAACACTCCTTCAGGGCAGTCCACAAACGCTCTCGCCCCTCGCCCGTCACCGACGAGTAAACCATGAATGTGCGACTGTCGGTCACCCCCAGTCCTTCCTGAAGTCGACGGAGGGCCGAGACGCGTTCACTGGGTTTTAACTTGTCGACTTTCGTAGCCACGACCAGCGGTTCCAGACCGATCGATCGCAGCCAGGCGATTGTTTCCCCGTCATGAGCGCCGAGCACGCGACTTTCGACTAACATCACGATCGCCCGGATCTGCTCGCGTTGGCTCAAATACTGCTCAATCAATGGGGCCCATTGAGCCCGTTCCGTCTTCGAGACTTTTGCATAGCCGTAGCCCGGAAGGTCCGCGAGCACGAAACGCGAGAGACCGGGGTCATCGGTCGCGACATTGAAGAGATTGACCGCCCTGGTTTTTCCCGGCGTGCGGCTGACCTTGGCCAGTCCTTTCCGTTGCAGCAAGGAATTGATGAGCGAGGACTTGCCGACGTTGGAGCGGCCGACGAAGGCAATTTCTGGCACCGTTCCTCTCGGAAATTGTTCTGGGCCGACGCAACTTCTGATAAACTCTGCGGTCAGAATTTTCACGGGAACTCCAAGGCAAAAAAACTGGGAATGGAGACGGCGAGAAGGGCCGCACGGTCGTGAAACCCTTCGGAGCCGAGTCTCTCGTTTCGTCCCTTCTCATACGCAGCCCACAATGCGGAAGTCAACCAAACAACGCCGACGCTTGACCCTCATTCTGTTCCTTTGCATCGCGCTTCCGATCGCAGCCTTGCTGTTTATCTGGCTGATCACGATGCCGGACATCCCGGCGCTGCAAAAGGTCAACCCTGAGATGACCGCTCTCATCGAGGCACGTGAGTACCAGGCTCGAATCAAAGGCCAGTCCATCGGACGCCACTGGATCTGGGTGCCTCTCTCGCGGATAGCCCCCGACCTCCGCCGCGCCGTCGTTGCGGCGGAAGACGCCTCGTTCTTCACGCATGAGGGGTTCGATTGGGAGGGCATGAAAGATGCTGCCCTCTACGATCTTGAGAAAGGCGAACTGAAGCGCGGCGGCAGCACGATCACCCAGCAGTTGGCCAAGAATCTCTATCTCTCCGCCGAACGATCGATCTTCCGGAAAGCCCGCGAGGCTCTGATCACGCGTTCAATGGAGCATCACTTGACGAAAGATCGAATCCTCGAACTCTATCTCAATGTCGCCGAATGGGGAAACGGCGTATATGGAGCTGAGGCGGCGGCGCGCCACCACTTTAAGAAACCTGCACGTGAGTTGACGACGGACGAAGCAGCCTGGCTGGCAGCCATCCTGCCTGCTCCGCGGCGATATGACCCATTACACAAAACCGCAGCGTTGACCCGCCGCTACGATCGCATCCTCCGTCGAATGAACCAGCTGGGGCGTCATGACATCCGCCCCGATTAGAGACGGAGGATTCAGCGTCAGGGTTCGTTCCATCATTCGCTTCTGCTCCCTTGCAGCGACGTGCATGATCTTCAGTCCCGCGGCCGCCGAAGAGTCCTCCCAAGAACCTTCGATCTTGACGACAGACGAGGTGGTCATTACCGCGACGAGGACGGTGGAACCGGTCAGCCAAAGCGCTTCAGCGGTTACCGTGCTCACGCGAGAACAGATCGAGCGGTCGCCCTATGCCGGCGGTCATCAGCTGGATGATCTGCTCAGATCGGTTCCCGGCGTCCAGCCGGCCACACTCAGCAGCCGCTACAACCATCCCACGGCTCAGTCTATAACCTTGAACGGCCTGGGAGTTCGTCGGACCTTGGTGTTACTCGATGGCATTCCGCTAAACGACGGGTTCGGAGGATGGATCAATTGGGGACTGATCCCGAACGATATCGATCGCGTGGAGATCGTTCCCGGCGGAACCTCGAATCTCTACGGCACATGGGCCATGGGGGGCGTCGTCCACGTCATCACGAAAACCCCGCCCGAAGGGATGGGATTCAAGCTGGACAGTCAGGCCGGTACACTGGATACCTATCAACAAGCCTTGAGTGCGCGGTATGGAACAGACCGGTTCCGGTTCTCGCTGGGCTATCGGTGGTTCCACACGAACGGCTTCATTCCTGTCCCGGCCTACCAACGAGGACCGGTGGACCGAACGATCGATTCGAGGCATCAACTGTTCAACGGCAGGGTGGCCTGGACGCCCTCGGGAGCCACGACGATCGACTTATCGGGAAGCCTCTTTCGTGAAGATCGCAATTTCGGAACGAACCTCAATCTGGCATCGAGGACCATCGGTAATGTGGCGCTTGGGATCCGGAGCGACCAGGGTCAGGCCGGCCTGTGGGAAAGCAAACTCTTTGGCCAATGGCAGACCTTTCGAAACGTGACGTCCCAGATTACGCCTGCCCCGCTTCTGCGCCTCGCGGAGTTTCAAAACGTGATTCAGACTATTCCCAGCAACGACTTCGGCGGGTCACTACAATGGACCGGCAGTTTGTGGGGACCGGATCGTCTGGTGTTGGGCACGGATGCTCGAACAATCATTGCGCAGACCACCGACGATCTCTTTTCCTCGAGTGGACCCACCGGCCAGACATTGGCCAGAGGACAGCAGATCGGATGGGGCCTGTTTGGAGAATGGATCCTGCCGGCAACGGGGCGGCTGACCGTGATCCCGAGCGTCCGGGCCGATTGGTGGAAAAACTTCAATGCCCGCGGTGCCTCTACGACAACTACCACAGCATTTGAAGACAACACGGTGAGCGTCGTCAATCCGAAACTTTCGGTGAACTATGTCCTGACCGACCGCGTTCGGGCAGGTGCCTCGGTCTATCAAGGGTTTCGGGCCCCGACGATCAACGAACTTTATCGAGGTTTTGCATTCGCCGGCTTTAGTTTTCTCCCGAACGATCAGCTTCGCCCGGAGCGACTGACAGGAGGGGAGGTCAAACTGGAAGGCGAACTATTTGATGACCGAGCCCTTCGCTGGCGCCTCTCGGTCCATCGTGACGAGGTGAAGGATCAGATTCTCTTCGTCTCGCAAGGACCATTGGCTGCGCAAAGGCAGAATGTCGGGAAGGCTCTCTCCACCGGTGGGGCATTGGATCTCTCATATCGCGTCAGCCCGCTCCTCTCGCTCACTTTCGGCTATGCCTACGTCGATTCGACCATCACGAGTTTTCCCGGGGCGCAGGACCGGGAAGGGAAGCGCATCCCGAACGTCTCACGGAACCAGCTGAGCGTCGGCATGACGGGTGGCCGGGCCGACTGGGCGGAAGTCACGATCATGGCCCGCTATCTCTCGCGCCAATTCACCGACGACTTCAATACCCAGCCGGTCGCCGATTTCGTCGTGCTCGACGCCTCGCTCCAGCACCAGCTTCGCAAAGGCCTCCGGCTGGTGCTCAACGGTGAAAACCTCACCGACCGGCACTACATCGCCACGCAGACCGGTCCAGTCAAGACACTCGGCAGCCCGCTCCTCGTCATGGGCGGGATCCGCGCCGAGTATTGACCGTCAATCAGGATCCGAGGTATCGCCGACCATACGGCTGTCATGCTCGCCGAAGATCGCCGATTCGTGCGTGTAATGTTTGAATTCGAGGAGATTCTGGGAGGGATCCTGCAGGAAGAACGTGTGGTGCTCGAGACGCGTCCCAGGGAACCTCACCCGCGGCTGTTGATAGAACTGGAGTCTGTTTGCCTTCGCCCTCTCAACCAATTCCTGCCACGGGACTTTCGAGAGAAACACCAGCCCGAAATGACGCGGATAAATCCCCTGTTGCACGGGAGGAGATTCGTCGACCAGATGCGCGACAAGCTGATGACCGGCCAACCCGAATGTCACGGCCCGACTCGATTCACGCCCCAGCGTACAGCCGAGTCCGTCAACATAGAATTGCTTGGCTGCCACCAGATCGTGCGTCGGGAAGGCTAGGTGAAAGATTGCCCCCCTCATGCGAACCGCCCCTTGACCATAGGCCGTCCAGACCCCTTCCACCAGCCGGCCGCCATGTGCGGAGTGACGTGGTGAATGGCGAAGCGTCCGTCCGGTGATACTACCAGTGTACCCGCCGCACCATTGATTCGCGAGACCAGTTGACGCAACACCTGCCTGGCCGCCATGATCGGGCTCTTCCCCGCAGCCAGCCGTTCGCAGATCGTCTTCGCGATCGCCAAGCGGATGATACCCTCTCCAAGACCGGTCATGGACACGGCGCCGGAACGATTGTCTGCATAGACGCCGCATCCGATCAGCGGCGTATCGCCGACACGGCCAGGCAACATCGACTGGATCCCTCCGGTTGACGCGCCGGCCGCAACTGTTCCCGACTCGTCCAAGGCTACGGCGCCGACAGTGCCGTGCTTGTCTGCTCTTGAATGTTTCTGCCTGTCGAAAATCTTGTCATAGGCACACTGGCGCGGCGCATGACCTGAGTGATGCCGCTCGAGCTTGAAATGCTGTGCCAATCTGCCGGCTGGTCGTCCGACCAACAAGACATGATCTGTTTCTTCCATGACGAGTCTGGCGGCAGTAATCGGATGGACAATGCCTTCAATCGACGCCACCGCGCCGGCCTTCAGACGAGCCCCTTCCATAATTGAGGCATCCATTCGCTGCACCCCGTCCAGCTGCCGGTTCGATCCTCGCCCCGCGTTGAAGAATCCGGAGGCCTCGAGCAATCCGATCGTGCATTCCACGGCCTCGACCGCGGAACCACCCCGTTGAAGCACAGCATAGCCGGTCGTGAGAGCCTCAGCGAGGCAGGATGCCTGGCGCTTGGTCATCGAACGGCGGCCTGCGCCACCGTGAGCGAGAATGAGAGGGCGAGAACGGCTCAATTGAGGAGAAGGTCCTGAGCCTGGCGGAAAGCTGGATCTCTCATGCGATCCAGATCGGAACGCACGAAGCCCAGGCCGGTGACGCAGAGTTCGAAGTTGTCGGAAAGTTTCTTGAACAGAGGCGGTTCATCCGGAGAAGGACCGTCAGCCATCTGCGCGACGATACCATAGGACCGCTTCCCGGTTTTAACATAATCCACGAGGAAGTCCTTATGGTAGATCACGCTCGCCGTCTTCAGCCTGCGGAGGTATTCGGGAAAGAGGCCCGCCATGAAGAGCGTGAAATCGCCGATGTGCTGGTGAACTTCTCGCTCTCGATCCAACGATTGCGCCTCGAGCAAGACTTCCGATTCGAACAGCAAGTCCACCACCGTCTCAACCGGTTTGTCCTGCCGATTTCTGATCTTA
>DATIFR010000174.1:0-4349 GCA_035455145.1 Nitrospira sp. | reverse complement strand
CCCAGGCCAACTCCAAAGTGGACGGGGCAGGCCGGCTGGTTTCTGAGACCGTCTCGTGTCGGCATGGCGGCGACTTCGTCATGGCCACGCCGGACAAGATCGAATACATGGACGTGTCCCCGAAGCAGGTGGTCAGCGTGGCGACGGCCCTGGTGCCGTTCCTGGAGCATGACGACGCCAACCGCGCTCTCATGGGGTCCAACATGCAGCGGCAGGCGGTTCCCCTGGTGACGTCCGAGTCGCCCTTGGTCGGCACCGGGATGGAAGCGGTTGTGGCGCGCGATTCGGGTTACGTCATTCAAGCCCGTCGGGCCGGCGTCGTCGAAAGCGTCGATGCCACTCGCATCGTGGTGCGTGCCGATTCGAAGGATGGAAAGAGGGGAAAAGATTCCGGGTTGGACGTCTACGATCTGATCAAGTTCCAGCGGTCGAATCAAAATACCTGCATCACCCAGACCCCGGTGGTTCGGATCGGTCAACCAGTGAAGAAGGGGCAAGTCCTCGGCGACGGGCCGGCGATCGACCATGGCGAGCTTGCCCTGGGAAAGAACGTGCTCGTGGCCTTTATGCCATGGGGCGGATACAACTTCGAAGACGCCATACTCCTCAGCGAAAAGCTGGTGCGCGAAGACGCGTTCACATCGATCCATATCGAAGAGTTCGAGGTGGAAGCGCGCGACACAAAGCTCGGCAAAGAAGACGTCACTCGCGATATTCCGAACGTCGGAGAAGAAGCGCTCCGGAATCTCGATGAGAGCGGCATCATCCGCATCGGCGCCGAGGTAAAGCCCGGAGACATTTTGGTCGGCAAGGTGACGCCCAAGGGCGAAACCCAGCTCACGCCGGAAGAAAAATTGCTGCGGGCGATCTTCGGTGAGAAGGCTGGCGACGTGAAGGATACCTCGTTGACCGTGCCTCCTGGAGTCGAAGGCATCGTGGTCGACGTCAAGATCTTCTCGCGCAAAGGCCTCGATAAGGATGAGCGGTCGAAGAGCATCGAGACCGATGATCAGATGAAGCTGCAGCGTGATCACCACGAAGAGCTGCGGATCATCGAGGAAGAAAAGACGAAGAAGATCCGGAAGCTCCTGCTCGGCAAGGTGGTCGGCCGCGATCTGATGGATCCGGACACGGGCGACGTGATCTTGAAGAAGAAGGGCAAGCTGACGGCGGAGATTCTCAAGCGGCTGCCCGATGACACGGTCCGCCACATCATTCTCAGCGATCCGGATGAACAGAAAGAACTGGAAGACGTCGAGCGACGCGCGAAGGAGCAGATCGAAATTCTCCAGACGCTCTATGACGAGAAAGTCGGTCGCTTGAAGCGGGGCGACGAATTGCCCCCCGGCGTGATCAAGTTGGTCAAGGTCTACATCGCCATGAAGCGCAAGATTCAGGTCGGCGATAAAATGGCCGGTCGCCACGGCAATAAAGGCGTGGTCTCCCGGGTGTTGCCGGAAGAGGACATGCCGTACTTGCCGGATGGGACGCCGGTCGAGATCGTGCTGAATCCGCTGGGCGTGCCGTCCCGTATGAACGTGGGCCAGATTTTGGAAACCCACCTCGGCTGGGCGGCCAAAGCCCTGGGGATCAAGGTGGCCAGCCCGGTGTTCGACGGCGCCTCGGAGAAGGAAATCAAGGATCTGCTCAAGAAGGCGAAATTGCCGCCGAGCGGGCAGAGCCAGCTGGTCGATGGCAAGACGGGTGAGCCCTTCGGCAGCCCGGTCACCGTCGGCTATATGTATGTGCTCAAGCTCCACCACCTGGTGGATGACAAGATCCATGCACGGTCCATCGGTCCGTATTCGCTTGTGACACAGCAACCGCTGGGCGGGAAGGCTCAATTCGGCGGCCAGCGCCTGGGAGAAATGGAAGTCTGGGCGTTGCAGGCCTACGGTGCGGCCTCGACGCTGCAGGAGTTCCTCACGGTCAAGTCCGATGACGTGCCGGGCCGGTCGCGCATGTATGAAGCAATCGTGAAAGGCGAACCCTTCCTGGAACCGGGGTTGCCCGAGTCGTTTAACGTCTTGGTCAAAGAGCTGCAGAGCTTGGGGCTCGACGTTGAGTTGGTCAAGACGCAAGACTAACCACTTGTGTGCCGGTTGAAAGCCGGTATCAGAGGAGGTCACTACCTTGGAAGGCGTATATACATTGTTTGAAAAACCGCGGGATTCGGTGTCGTTCGATTCGATGCGCATCCGCATTGCGTCGCCCGAGAAAATCCGGTCCTGGTCGTATGGCGAAGTGAAGAAGCCGGAGACGATCAACTATCGGTCGTTCAAACCGGAAAAAGACGGATTGTTCTGCGCGAAGATTTTCGGTCCGATCAAGGACTGGGAGTGTAATTGCGGCAAATATAAGCGCATGAAGCACCGCGGCATCGTCTGCGACAAGTGCGGCGTCGAAGTGATTCAGTCGAAAGTGCGGCGCGAGCGCATGGGGCATATCGAATTGGCCGCTCCGGTCGCGCACATCTGGTTCCTAAAGGGGGTGCCCAGTCGCATAGGGACCTTGCTCGACATGAGCCTCAAGCAGTTGGAGAAGATCCTCTACTTCGAGAGCTACGTCTGCGTGGATCCGGGTTCCACGGATCTGTCTGAAAAGGAGTTGGTGCCCGAGGATAAACTGCGCACCCTCCTGTCCGAGTTCGGTTCCAGCGGATTTAAGGTGGGAATCGGCGCAGAGGCCATCCGTGACTTGCTGCGGAAGATCGATATCAATTCCTTGTGGGATGAATTGCAGGTAAAGGCGAAGGCGTCGACCTCGGCCGCCATGAAGAAGAAATATGCCAAGCGGCTCAAAGTATTGGAGGCGTTTCGCAAATCCGGAAACAAGCCGGAATGGATGATCATGGATGTGATCCCGGTGCTTCCGCCGGAATTGCGTCCTCTGGTTCCCCTTGATGGCGGCCGCTTTGCGACTTCCGACTTGAACGATCTCTATCGGCGCGTCATCAACCGGAATAACCGGTTGAAGCGGTTGATGGAATTGAAGGCGCCGGGGGTCATCATTCGGAACGAGATGCGGATGCTCCAAGAGGCAGTCGACGCGCTCTTTGACAACGGCCGGCGAGGCCGTGCGATCCGTGGACCCAACAAGCGTCCGCTCAAGTCCCTGAGCGACATGCTGAAGGGGAAACAGGGGCGGTTCCGTCAAAATCTCCTCGGGAAACGCGTGGATTACTCCGGCCGTACGGTCATCGTCGTCGGTCCAGAGTTGCGTCTGCATCAGTGCGGGTTGCCCAAGAAGATGGCGCTGGAACTATTCAAGCCGTTTATCTTTCACAAGCTGGAAGAGCGGGGAGCGGCCACGACGATCAAGAGCGCCAAGCGCCTGGTTGAGAAAGAACGGCCTGAGGTGTGGGATGTGCTCGATGAAGTGATTCGCGAGCATCCGGTGTTGCTGAATCGCGCCCCGACGCTTCACCGACTTGGTATTCAAGCGTTTGATCCGGTGCTGGTCGAAGGGAAGGCGATCCGGTTGCATCCGCTCGTGTGCGCCGCATTCAACGCGGACTTCGACGGAGACCAGATGGCGGTCCACGTGCCGTTGTCCGTCGAGGCGCAAGTCGAGGCGCGGGTGTTGATGATGTCCATCAATAACATTCTGTCGCCCGCCAACGGCAAGCCGATCGCCGTCCCGTCGCAAGACATGGTGCTCGGCTGCTATTGGCTCACGAAGGAGCGGCTGGGTGCGAGAGGTGAGGGAAAGATCTTCGGTTCGCCGGAGGAAGTGCGAATCGCGTTTGATGCGCGCGAAGTGGAAGAGCATGCGCGGATCAAGGTGCGCCTGGCCGGAGCATTGGTGCAAACCACGGTCGGTCGCGTGTTGCTATCAGAAATCCTTCCCGCGGGCATGCCGTTCGCCAACGCGAACAAACTCATGACCAAGAAGGAAATGACGAAGCTGATCGATTCGGTCTATCGGCAGACCGGCCATCGCGACACCGTCGAGTTCCTCGACAAGATCAAGGACATCGGGTTTACCTACGCGACGCGGGCGGGTGTGTCGATCTGCATCGATAACATGCACATCCCGACCAAGAAGGAAGACTTCATCGGGAAAGCGCAGCGCGAAGTCAACGAAATCGAGAAGCAGTACTCCGAGGGTCTCATCACAAACGGCGAGCGGTATAACAAGGTCATCGACATCTGGGCCCATGTGACCGAGCAGGTCGCCAATGAGATGATGAAGGAACTCGGTGCCGGCGGAGATCCGGGCAAGGCGGAATCTTTCAATCCGATCTTCATGATGGCCGACTCCGGTGCGCGCGGCAGCTCGCAGCAGATCCGGCAGTTGGGCGGCATGCGCGGCCTGATGGCCAAACCATCCGGCGAAATCATCGAAAC
>DATIFR010000173.1:0-9374 GCA_035455145.1 Nitrospira sp. | reverse complement strand
GCCAAAAGGTCTTGGCGATCGGGAATCCGTTCGGACTGGATCATACGCTGACGACCGGTGTCGTGAGCGCCCTGGGGCGGACGATCAGGTCGCTGACGAATCGAACCATCGAGGGTGTGATTCAAACCGATGCGGCGATCAATCCCGGCAACAGCGGCGGGCCGTTGCTCGACAGCGCGGGGCGTTTGATCGGCGTGAACACGCAAATCGTGAGCCCCAGTGGCGCCTATGCCGGTATTGGATTTGCCGTGCCGGTCGATATGGTGAATCGGATCGTTCCCGAATTGGTGAAGTTTGGGAAGCTGATTCGGCCGGGGCTGGGCGTGTCGTTGGTGCCCGATGCGATGGCCAGGCGATGGGGGATCAAAGGGTTGATTATTGGGAAGGTTTCGCGAGGAGGCGCAGCCGATCGGGCCGGTCTCAAAGGTGCACGTGAAACAGTGACCGGCCGAGTGGAACTTGGCGATATCATCGTGGCGGTCGCCGGCAAACCGGTCGTGACGATTGACGACTTAATGGACGTGATGGAGAAGCATAAAGTCGGCGATCAAGTCACAGTGGAGATCCTCCGTGCCAATCGACGACAGAGCATGGCTGTGACCCTGCAAGCCGTGAATTAGCTGGCGGTAATCCGTTCGGTCGGTGTGGTAGGATCACCCATTCTGTCCTGAGCGGAGGATTTCTGATGAGCGATCGCCGACCGACCGATCACCCGCACGACGAACCACAGGGTAAGAGGGAAGGGCCGACGGGCGCTTCCACCAAGACGGGTTCCGACCCGCTCGAGTTGATCGAGGAATGCCTCGCTTCGTTTTCGGATACGGACCCACGCCAAAAGATTCTCTACAAGCTCCGCCATGCCGTGATGCTGTCGCAGGCGGCTCATCATCAGCGGGAAGCGGAATTCAAGAAAGTCAGTGAGGTGGTGGCCAAGCTGACGGCGCCGGCCAATCGGATCGGCACGTTGCTCGAACTGCCCGGTGAGGGATTGGCCCGCATTGTTGTGGGCGGAGCGGAGTATTACGCGAACGTCGATCCGCGTGTTTCGGCGGCCGATCTCAAGATCGGCACGCAGATTTTGGTGAACGAAGCCTACGCCGTGATCAAGACGCTCGGCTACGATTCCAACGGCCCGGTGCTGAAGGTGGCGGAAACATTGCCTGATGGCCGCTTGCGATTTGAGCAGGAAATGGGCCGGCAGGTGCTCGTGTTGCAACGGTCGAGTGATTTGATCGGTGTCGACATCAAGTCGGGTGAGGAGGTTCGCATTGATCCCAGCCTTCATGTGGCGATCGAGCGAATGGAGGACCGGAAGGCGCGCAAGCACCTCTTGGATGAAACGCCGAGGGTCACGTGGGAGCAGATCGGCGGTCAGCAGGAGGCCATCGCCTCGATCCGTAAGGCCATTGAATATCCGCTGCTCCATAGGAAGACGTTCGAGCAGTTCAAATTTACCCAGCCCAAAGGATTTCTCCTCTATGGCCCGCCCGGTTGCGGCAAAACCCTCATCGGCCAGGCTGCGGCGGCAAGCCTCTCGAAACTCGTGAGCGAGTCGAGCCAAGCGGATGCTGCTGCGACAGCCGACAAGCCGCCGGTGACGGGGGGAACGTTCCTCCATGTCAAAGGGCCTGAGATTCTGAACATGTGGCTGGGTGAGTCGGAGCGGATGGTTCGCGATCTGTTTGCGCAGGCACGCGCACGCCGGAAAGAAGGAGCGTTGCCATTCATCTTTATCGACGAAGCCGAATCGATTCTCGGCACGCGGCGCGCCACCAGATCTTTCAATATTTCAAGCACGCTGGTCCCGATGTTCTGTTCCGAGATGGACGGCATCGAATCGCTGCGGGATGTGGTGATCATCCTGGCTTCGAATCGGCCGGACCTGATCGACCCTGCTGTGCTACGGCCGGGCCGGATCGATCGAAAAATCAAGGTTAGCCGTCCCAACAGAGAGTCCGCCGCGGAGATCTTGAAAGTCTATTTGACGAACGAGCTTCCCCTCGATGAGGCGCTGGTAGCTGAACGAGGCGGAGACAAGTCGAAGGCATTTGCCTGGCTGGTGGATGAGGTCATCAATGCCATCTTTAAACGGACGGATGAGAACCGGTTGCTGTCGGTCCGGCTGCGGAGCGGCCAGAACAAGGTGCTCTACCGGAACGAGTTGGTCAGCGGGGCGATTCTGTCATCGATTGTTCAACGTGCGAAGGAAAAGGCCATTGATCGAACTATTCAATCGGGAAAGCCGGCGGGGCTCGTGGCGGAGGATCTGCTTGATGCGGTGGGCGAGGAATTCCGTGAGGGCGAGGTGCTGCCGCCGGACGATGCGGCTGAAGAGTGGCTGAAGCTGCTGGACCACCATCCTGAACAGGTGGTCGGCATTTCCTCATTCCGGCGCGGGCGGCAAACAGAAGAGCGGCTGATCAATCAAATTATTTGAAGACGTAAGGGGTGAGGAGTAAGGCATGAGGGGTGAGAACAAATGAAAGGGCTCCGTTCAGGCAGGCCGTTTCCTTTGACGCCTCACGTTTCACGCCTCACGGCATGATGCGGTTGTTTGGCATTGAAACGGAGTACGGGATTACGCGCGACGATCTTGAACAGGTTGATCCCGTCGTCGAGTCAATGGAATTGGTGCGAGCCCACCTGACCGCGTCGTTCGAGCGGCGTTGGGATTATGCCGGCGAAGATCCCCATGAGGATGCGCGGGGGTTCCGGGTCTCCGGGCTTCAACAAGACAAAGAAGAAGACGAGTTTGCCAAGGTCGATGCCCATCGGCCCTTTTCGTTTCACGAGATGAAAAGCGATCTTGTGCTCCCGAACGGGGCGCGCTTCTACAACGACCATACGCATCCGGAGTATTCGACGCCGGAATGCCGTACGCTGAAAGACCTGCTGGCGCACGACCGGGCAGGGGAGCGGATCGTGCAGCGCGCCGCCGAGCGCCGCAATCGTGCGCTAGGCGGGCCGCATGTGCAGCTCTATAAGAACAACACGGATTTTCACGGGCACAGCTACGGCTGTCATGACAATTATTTGGTGCCGCGTGCGATCCCTTTTTCATCGCTGATGACAGGCCTGCTTCCGTTTCTCGTCAGCCGTCAGGTGATTGCCGGCGCGGGCAAGATGGGCGTGGAGGCGCAGGAGTCCGGATTCGTGCCAGGGCGGTACCAGCTCTCCCAGCGGGCCGACTTCATGGAGACGGACATGAGCGTCGACACGATGCATAATCGGCCGATCCTTAATACGAGAGACGAGCCGCATGCCGATCGCACGAAATATCGTCGGCTGCATCTGATCATCGGCGATGCCAACATGTGCGAGTACGCGACAGCCTTGAAGATCGGGACGACCCAGTTAGTGTTGCAGTTGATCGCACGGCAGGCGGCGCCGGCGATTGAGCTGGACCATCCTGTCACGGCGGTGAAGCAGGTCTCGCGCGATCAGGATCTCAAAGCGACCGTGCGCCGGAAAAACGGGCGATCGATCACCGGGCTGGAGATTCAGGAACAGTACTACACGGCAGCGGAAAAGCACCTTGCCGGATCTGATCCCGAGACCGATTGGATCCTGCGCGAGTGGAAGGCTACGCTCCAGTGGCTAACCCGCGATCGAGGGCAGTTGGTCGGGTGGCTGGATTGGGTGACCAAATTGTGGCTCCTCGAAACCTTCGTGCGGGAAGAGCGCTTGGGGTGGGACGACCCCTGGCTCGCCAGTTTGGATTTGGAATATCATAATGTGAATCCTGAACAGGGGCTGTACCTGGGTCTGGAAGCTGATGGCAAGGTGTGGCGGATGACAACGGATGCTGATGTCGATGCGGCGATGGCGGAAGGCCCGCGTGATACGCGCGGTGGCTTGCGAGGTCTTTGTGTGCGCCGGTTTCCTGATCAGATTAAGTCAATGCAATGGGAACGGATTCAATTTAGCGGGGGGCTGCTCCCTCGAACGCTGGAGATGGGCGATCTCTTCGAGCCATCGGAGGTGAAGGCCTGCGCGGCGGCTTTTGAGACCGCCGCGTCTCCGATGGACGCACTGAAAGCGTGGAATAATGGAAAGGAATCGCAATCATGACATACATTTCAATGCCGGAACGACGCGAGGGACCGGTCGATCCGATGCCCAAGGCACAGAAGCCATCCAATGAAGGCAGTGGGCCTCGGAAACCAGAGACCGGCTCGCCGGACAAGGACAATCTCCTGAAACGGATGCGCAAGGTCGATCCGAAACAAGCGGAGCGCTATCGGCAGCGAACAGGACAATAAACGACAGTGAGGGGTAAGGTGAGGGAAGCCAGCTCCTGCCCTTTACTCCTCACTCCTTACCCCTAACGGAGCAGAGCGACACATGGGCATGCAAGGCGATTTCTATCAGCTACTCAAAGAGCAGGGCTATCAGCTCGGCGGCTCTGCCGCCGGAGCCCCTGGGCAGGAGATGACCACGGCCACGACGATCCTGGCGTTTAAGTATCGTGACGGCGTCTTAGTGGCCGGTGACCGCCGGGCGACGGCCGGCAATATGGTGATGTACGATCGGACGGACAAGGTGCTCGAGATCGATCCGCACAGCGTGCTCGCGATCGCCGGCGTGCCGGCGACAGCCTATGAAATGGTGCGCATCTTGGAGCATTCTTTTAAGTATTATCGGCGGACGCAACTCCAAGAACTGAGTTTCGACGGCAAGCTGCGCGCGGTTTCCAAGCTCTTGAAGGAAAATGTGGCGGCGGCTTTGGCGGGAACCGGCGCGGTTGTCCCGGTTTTTGCGGGGTATGATGTCGACCACGGAGCGGCCAAGATATATTTCTATGACATTCTTGGTGCCGAGTTCGAAGGCGTGGAGTATGCCGTGTCGGGGTCCGGTTCGCCGACCATCCGCGGCATCCTGCACTATCTGAATACCTGGGGCGACCGGCCGCTGAGTGCCTTGTCTGAAGAAGAAGCGACGATCCAGACGCTCCGGCTGTTGACGAGTGCGGCGGAATTCGATTCGGCGACCGGCGGGGTGAATCGTGACGCCAATCTTTATCCCGTGGTGAAATTGATCACACAGGACGGGTTGCGGACAGTTCCCGATTCCACGCTGAAGCCGCTGTTTGAACGGAACGTGACCCGAGTCCGTAGATAAGGGAACCAGCCATGTATGAAGAACCCTATCGGTGGGTCGAAGCGGTCAGCAATCGGCGGACCTATCTCGACGAACAGTTCAAGCAGGGGAGCCCTGTTGTCGCGTTTGCTTATGACGGAGGCCTGCTGCTGACGACTGTCAGCAAGGGGACGCCGAAGCTCTACGAGATCTATGATCGCATCGCCTTGGCGGGCATGGGACATCCAGCCGACCTGGAGAAACTCCGGTTCAGCTTGTTGGAAATGGCACATACGGAAGGGTTTAACCGCTCACCGTCGGATGTTACCGGCGCGCGCTTGGTGAAATACGGCGTTGCGCCGGTGATCAAACAGGCCTTTGAAGAAGTGTTCAAGGCGCCGTTCATCGTCAAGATTCTGCTGGCAGAATTGGGGCAGAAGCGCGAGAAGGATGCCTTCCTGACGATCAACTACGACGGCACGTTTGAAGAAACAACTGCCTATGCGGTGCTTGCCGCTACGCCGACGATTCAGAAGGAGATGACGGCCTACCTTCGACAAGAGGCTGGGCCGGCACTCTCGCTTGAGCAGGCTGTAGGGGTTGCACTCCGAACCTGGGCGCTGGGGGATCGGGCGCAGCAACAGGCGGTGGAGGAGTCGAATCAATCGGATGAGACGAGCAGATCGTCCAGGGCCGCGCCGCTTCCGACCGATGCGGCATCACTGCTGGCTCATTTGCGTTCGAGCGTGGGAGAAAAAATGATCGAGTGCGCGTTGTTGGAACGGAACTATCCGGGGACTTCGAAATACCGAGCGTTGAAACCCGACGAATTGGGGCGGCTCCTTCCCAAGGATCTTCGATCTCCGGTGGCAGAGTGAGATGCTGAACCGCATCTTCGGACTCGAAACGGAATACGGCCTCTTGATCAATCAGGAGCGGCCGGATCATTCGCCTACCTGGTTTGCCCACAAAATCCGCGATCATCTGTTCCATGTGCAGCAGCGTGGTGTCCTCGATCTGCACCATCGCGGCCATGATGAGCCCCCTGGTAACGGCGGGTTTCTGACCAATGCCGGCCGCATCTATCTCGACATGGGGCATCTCGAATATGCCTCGCCGGAGTGCCAGTCATTGACCGATGTAGTGGCCTCCGACCGCGCCGGCGATCTGTTGATCCAACAGGCCATTCAAGACCTCGGTGTTGCCGACAACACCTCGTTGATCAAGAACAATATCGATCATGAGACCGACGCGACCTTCGGTTCACACGAAAACTATCTCGTGACCCGGCGCTTTCCATTCAGCCGGCGCGGACTCAGTCCTCTGGTCACGTTTCTGGTCACGCGTCAGATTTTCACCGGATCGGGCCGCGTCGGGGCCGCCAATCCGCAAGATGCCTGGATTCAGATGGATCGATTGATCGTGCCGCGCGGGGCTATGCAGCATGCGCATGGGCCGTCGCAGATCCCATTTCAGATTTCACAGCGTGCAGACTATATCGTGAACGATTTCTTTGAGTGGGTACAGCAGAACCGGGCGATCGTCAATACGCGCGACGAGCCGCTGGCGGATCCGAACCAGTATCGCCGCATCCACCTGCTGCTGGGCGATTCCAATATGGCTGAATATGCGACGGCGTTGAAGCTTGGAACGACGGGCTTGGTCCTCCAGTTGATCGAGGAGGGTCGGGCTCCGGGCGGGTTGGATCTCCGCGAACCAGTCGAAACGCTTCAAGAGATCTCCCAGGATCAGGATCGGCAATGGCTTGTCACGTTGCAGTCGGGCGCGACGATGTCGGCGATTGATGTTCAGGAGCAGTTTCTGGCCGCAGCCAGGCAACGGTATGAGGGGCAGGATGAAGAGACCGATTGGGTGCTGGATCAGTGGGAGGCCGTTCTCCAGGATTTGCGGGGCGACTACACCAAGCTGGTCGGACGGGTGGATTGGGCGTCGAAGTTGTGGTTACTCGAATCGTACCGTGAGGCGGAAGGCGCAGGTTGGGACGATCCTATGCTCAAGAGCCTGGATCTCGAATATCACAACCTCCATCCGGACCGTGGGCTCTATTATGGGTTGTTGGAAGAAGGACGTGTGCCACGGCTGACGTCCGATAAGGCCATTGCGCTGGCCACGGATCACCCACCTCGCAACACCCGAGCGTTCGGACGAGGAGAACTCGTTCGTCACTTGCTGGCCTGCGGACCGTCTCCTGAACCGGATCGTCCGAAACCGGACGAGCGTTTCTTCCCTTCCTACGTCATCAACTGGTCCATTTTCCAGCTGCGCGGCCAGGTCCCCTTTCCCATGCCGGACCCTTTCAAAACCTACGTGCAGGAAGTCCGCGCCCACGTCGCAGGATCCTGAAATAGCCCTCCCTAACTCATTGATCATCTGAGCGAAATACTCAGGTGCTATGCTTGACGTGGCTCGACAAGAGCCCTTTTACAGGCTGAGGGGAGGTTCATGATGAAAGCACGCAAATGGATGATGGAATACGGGGTCGCGATGTTTCTGGCGGTTCTCTTTGCTGCGGTGCTCGGACACTTACCGCTGTTCCGTGAAACGGCCGTCGGAAAACTTCATGCGTCAGACTTGGTTCAGTTCCTTGGATACGGAGGAGCGTTGATCATTGCCTGGTTTGGGGCGCGCCAGTTGGCGGTTGAACCGCCAGATGATTGGAAGTGGCTGGTGCCCTATCGGGCCTTGATCCTTCCAGTGACAACGCTGGGAATGGTGGGACTGGCCTATGGCGTCTTGCTGTATGCCTGCGGACCCTTTCTGAATAAGTCCGCAAAGGACATATACAATTGGACGTTCGTCATCGCCCTCATCGCAGCATGTGTCTGGCTTATTGTAACGTGGGTGCAGAAGTGCGCCTCACAAGTTGCGGCGATGGATGCTCGTAGATTGCGAAGGGCTGCCTAGTTGATCCTGCTCCGGCTGCGCCTGGTTCGGCGCAGCCGCTCTTCTCTTCAACCTCCCCGTACAATATCCACGATCCGGTTTTCGGCCCAGTAAGGGTCTTCTCCGTTTGAAAACCCTTGAAAAAATCCGCAATGACCTCCATGGTGTGGTGCAATGAGCCGAATGGATGGATTGTTCTGAATTGCGGGAGTCCCAAACATGGAATAGGGGATGAACGGGTCATCCTGAGCGGTGATGATTGTCGTCGGGACGGCGATCGATCCGAGGACATGCCGGGCGCCGGAGCGGTCGTAATAATCGGAACTATCTCGGTATCCTCCGTCGGGGGCGGTGTAGCGATCATCGAACTCGCTAATCCTGGCGATGCGCTCGAGACCCGTGAGATCCCATTTCCCAGGAAGATGTTCGGCTTTGCGCCGTAAGCGAGCTTTCAGACTCATCAAGAAGTGCCGGTGGTAGATCCAATTGCGCGGCTGTTCCAAGGCGATGACGCACTGCGTCGGATCGATATTCGGACAGATGGCAATGACGCCAGCCAGCGCCGGTTCGCTTTGAGCGAATTCCCCTGCTGCTTTCAGCACCAGATTGCCGCCCATGGAATAGCCTACCAGCCAGATTCTGTCGAACCGATCCGTGCGTGCGAACTCTTCGACGACCGTCCGGTAATCTTCGCTGAGTCCGCTGTTGTAGAGTGTTCGGCTGAGATGTTCCGTCCCACCGCAGGTCCGCTGATTCAGCCTGACGACATTCAGTCCCGCACGATAGGCTTTCCGCGCAATCCCACGCATGTAGTGGGATTCGCTGCAACCCTCAAGGCCGTGGACGAGAACCACAACCGCAGAAGACTGGCGACGCGGCTGCCAATGGCAGTAGCCGAGGATGCTGGTCTCCGGTGCCACAGGAAACAGCCGTGACTCGACTGGAATGGTGTCGAGTAGAGGACCACGAGGCCAATAAGGAGAGAGCAATGTCATCAGATGCGCATTGCGAAGTGGGCAGGGCGGCTGAAATGAAGACAGCGGCATATGTTGCATCCTAAAAGAAAAAGGGCGCCGTTCCTACCGCGAACGGTGCCCTTTTTATGGATATGGCTCCCCGGGCAGGACTCGAACCTGCGACCAGCCGGTTAACAGCCGGCTGCTCTACCAACTGAGCTACCGGGGAACGCTAGAGGTGCTGAACTCAGCAAAGTACTCATTGTAGCAAAAGTGATCGGGGGAAGGGGAGAGTTTTTTCACGCTCCGTGCTACACGTCGAAGTCTTCAGTTTCGTCTTCGTCCGAGGAGGCGTCGGTGTTGCCTGCCGCCATTGCCGCGTAGTGCTTGGCCCAGGTCAAATAGAGATTGCCGCTATCGCGCATCGTGTCCGCC
>DATIFR010000172.1:0-28478 GCA_035455145.1 Nitrospira sp. | reverse complement strand
CACACGCTGCAATATTTGCAGATCCCGAATCAACCGGTGCGGGGCGCAGCGCCCACGTGAACAGAGGAGAGGACCTTTCCCCGGTCGGTTTCCTTGAAATGACAACGAGATCAGCAGATTTGACATGAGTCCGTTGCCGAGGCACCGGCGTTGGCTTGATGGCGCAGAGGAGGAGTGGCTGCTCCGGCTGAGCAGCGGGCTCGCATCTGAGGCCGGGCTCGACGAAGCAATCGAACAGCATCACCTATCGGGTTTGAGCCGAATACCTCACGGCCTCGACACTTGTGCGGATGTCGGGGGCAGCCGATAGACGAAGAGCCAGATACTTCGTATTCTCGTGGCCCGCGCAATCGTAATGCGCCCGCCGTTGCTGATCTTCGATGGAACCTTGCACAATATGGAGCCAAGCCTGCGGCAAGTCCTCCTCCGAAGGCTCTGTTCAAAAGAGGAGCCCTGGGCTGCGATCTTCGTGACCAACGACCCGGCATTGAGAGAGTATGCTGACCGAAGCATCGCACTCACGTGAGAGGATCGCCTCCTTGAACGGGCGCCTGGAACGTCCCGTGCACTGCACATTCCCGCTGTGGTAGCATTGTTTTATTCGGCTTTCGGCGGTCAACCACCATGTTTCGACCTTCCCCTGAAACGACGCTCTTTCAAATCATCCCCCTGCGTTTGATCGCCACCGTTCTGCTTATCCTCGCCCTGATGGTGTCTGCGCTCTTACTGTTCAGTTTCGAGCATGAGCAATTTGTGGTTCAAGGATTGACGGAGGGCAGGGACGTTCCGACCGAACTGCTCGGCGGGGACTGGCAATCCCGCTACGACCTCGTTGTGATGACTATTTTATTGTTCCTTCTGAGCGGCATCGGGATCGCAGCCGTCATCACTTTTCAGCATTACAACAGCACACGCCGGACCCTTGAAGAAGTCAAAGGCCTTGCCCGGAACATTCTCGAAAGCATTCCGACTGGCGTCGTCACCGTGAATCGGGACGGCCAAATCACGGCGGTCAATCCCTCTGCAGTGGCGACCTTGAAACGCTCGACGGATGAATTGCTCGAGCAGAGCTATGACAAAGTGTTTGGAGAAGGAGACATGATCCGGATCGTCCTCGACGCAGCGCTCCGCACCAACCGCCATGTGGATCATCACGACATGCCCTATGGGACCGGCGAGCAGACCCGCACGATACGCGTCGCGACGGCGGATCTGACCGGAGACGACGGCCAGTCGGCCGGCGTGATTGTGCTGCTGAAAGACGTCACGGAACTGCTGGACCTGGAGCGGCGCGTACGGGTGGCGGACAAGCTGGCGGGACTTCATACGCTGTCAGCCGGCGTCGCGCACGAGTTGCGTAATCCCTTGAGTGCCATCGATTTGAACCTCCATCTCCTCGAAGAGGAACTGCGCGGCGGCGAGCGACTTTCCCCCACGAGAGATAGATACATGCACGTCTTGAACGCGGAAACGCGCCGGATTTCGGCCATTCTGGACACGTTTATGAAGTTCGCACGACCCGGTTCGGTCCCCCTTCACCCCATCGATACGAAACAACTGCTCTCTCATATTATCTCGCTCTTGCAGTACGAAGCACAGGAACGCCGCATCCAGCTCATCACCAAAGCCCCCGACACGTTACCGCCTCTGATGGGGAATGAAACCGAGATCAGCCAGGTCCTGGTGAACGTCATCGTAAATGCGTTTCAAGCCATGCCCGATGGAGGCGTCTGTCACGTCCTCACAAGAGGAATCAAGACGGACGAAAAGGATTGGGTGGAGCTCTCCGTGCAGGATAGCGGCATCGGCATCAAGAAAGAGGATTTGTCCCGTCTCTTTGAACCGTTTTACACGACCAAAACCGGCGGCAGCGGATTGGGCCTCGCGATCGCCTATCGTATCGTGCAGGACCACGAGGGTACGATCCAGATTTCGAGCCAGCCGGGCCTCGGCACGACGGTCGTCGTCAAACTTCCTGCCGCCTCTGTAACACAACAAGCGCTGGTACCTGACCGATGACAACCCCCGCTCACATCCTCGTCGTCGAAGACGAGGTCAACATCCGGTCCGCTCTCATCACCATGTTGGAAAAGCTCGGGCATACGGTCTCGGGAGCGGGAACCGCGGAAGAGGCGCTCGCGTTGCTCGAAGACTCTTCCGCGGATTTGGTGATTACCGATCTGCGGATGCCCGGCCTGAGCGGCATGGAATTTCTCCGCCGAATGAAGGAGCGATGGCCTGAGACGGAAGCCATCGTCATGACCGCCTTCGGATCGATCGACACTGCAGTCGAGGCGATGCGCCGCGGCGCTTACGACTACCTGACAAAACCCATTGATCGCGAGCGGTTCCCCGTCGTGGTTGCGAAAGCGCTCGAACGGCACGTGCTCGCAACAGAGAACCGGCAGCTCCGCGATCGACTCGAAACGCGCACGCGCTTCGATCAGATGGTCGGCGAAAGCGCCCCGATGCAGCGGGTCTACAGTCTGGTGGAGATGGTGGCGGAAAGCGACGTCACGGTTTTGCTCACGGGAGAAAGCGGCACTGGCAAAGAACTCGTAGCCCGGGCGATCCACCACAAAAGTTCGAGGGCCAACGGTCCGTTCGTCACCTTGAATTGCGGAGCCCTGCCTGAAAATCTCTTCGAGAGCGAGCTGTTTGGCTATGAAAAAGGTGCCTTTACGGGCGCGATGAACAACAAGATGGGACGATTCGAGCTCGCGGACGGCGGGACCTTGTTGCTGGATGAAGTGGGGGAATTGTCGCTCAAGTCGCAGGTCGATTTCCTGCGCGTACTGGAAACCAAAGAGTTCAGGCGCCTGGGCGGAACAAAGCTGATCAAAGTCGATACCAGGATCATTGCGGCGACCAACCGTAATCTGGAAGAAGCCGTCAAACGGGGAGATTTTCGGGAAGATCTCTACTATCGGCTCAATGTGGTTCCGATCCGTCTCCCGCCGCTCCGGGAGCGGGGGGACGATATCCCCCTCTTGCTGGACCGATTTCTGGATGAGTTCTCCGCCCAGCACCACCGGCAGCCGAAAGAAGTCTCGCGCGACGCCATGCGGTTGTTGCGGCTATATGCCTGGCCCGGGAACATCCGCCAGCTCCGGAACCTCATAGAGCGGATAGTGGTCACGATGAAGGACCCCGTCATCCAACCGGATCATCTTCCGGAGGAAATTCAAGCGAGCAAGGAAGATGCGCGCACGATGGTCGTGACTCTCGGCTCATCCTTGGAAGACATCGAGCGGGAAGCCATCCGGCGCACCTTGGCGGAGGTCACCAACCACCGAGAGAAGGCAGCCAAACTCCTGGGCATCAGCCTGCGCGCGCTTCAGTACAAAATTAAAGAATACGGCATCCGCGAGTAACGTTCCCTTCCCTTCACCAGTCTCCCGTCAAGAGTCCTCCTGCCGATCCGCAACTGTTGCGCAGGTCAACCAATCAGATAGTCGGGAATCTGCGGGCAGATTCGCATCGCTGCAAGTTTTGCAGAGCCGCACAGCCGCTACTGCCGGAGAATCTGCAAGTCTTGCAGCCGGTGGGCAGGACGGGGCTCGGCGCTCTGCAGAGTTTCAGAAGCCAAGCTTCCAAGTGCGCAATTTTCTTGGCACCACCATCGAAATCCGACAAAGAGCTCCGACGGCATCCTCCCTGCATTGGATTATGACGTTCGTCATGTGCGAGGCACACTTTCCAGAGCCACAGTCTACGGAGTGCTTCGGGGGTACGGGCACTCAGCCGACTGAACGCGCGGAAGGTTCCCTCATCACAACACAAGACAGAAAGGAACGAAGCATGGGCCCCATGGGATCAGCAAAGCTTGAACGGATCATCGATGTCGGGCCTGCGGGGTTCCACCCCCCATCGGCAATGGAGATGGGTGTCACTCATCCGGATTCCGGATTCGGACTCTTGTATGGACATCATGCGCCGGAGGATGTGGTGATCGCTGAGGCGGCCAGACAACTCTACACGCGCAAGAATCCCACGATCTTTCCCGGTCCGCTGTATTGCTGGGCCTGGCATCATGAATGGATTGCCAAAGGGCAGGCGCTGTTGAAACTGGCGGCAGAAATTCCGGACGTGATGATCATTCCCATGCCGGACTATCGTCCAAAGTATCCCAAGATCGATCCGGAGGAGGGAATCAATCCCAACCACCCCAATCTCACTATATGGGGAAATAAGATTGAAGCGACGTTGTTCATCGGGATCCATTGTCACTATGCCAACCTCGCGTTGCGGATGGTGCGAGCGGGAACGAACTGTCTCACCGTCGCGTTCTGCCACGACATTCATGAGGACGCAATGTTGAGCGTGCAGGACCTGGATGTGAAAAAGATGGACCATATCATCAGTATTTTCAGAACGGTCCGGAAGGAACTCGGCATCGGATTGCCGAAAGACGGGAAGACCGTACGGTTGACCGGCACCCAGATCCGCGCGAATCACGGGGTCGAACGAGTGCATCCAAGTCGGGCGTAGGTGACGGGAGCTGTTGTGGAGAGGACAGGCAAGAAAATCGGCGGAGCAAGCAAAGACCTGAGCACCGGTTTCTCCGCGGAACCGCCCTGCTCCGGACTCCACAGGTCGAACGACGAATGGGCCACACAACTCATTCGGCTGCAAGATGCGTTGACGCTCTGCCCTGCAGATGTGCTGACGCGATGCGAACTTGCCGTCATGCTTGAACAGTTAGAGCAGCATGAGGAGGCCTTGTTCCACTGGAAAGCGGTCTTAGCGTGCAATCCTAATAGCCTCACAGCCCGTGAGGGGGTGGCTCGCTGTCGACGGCGAACAGGGCAGCCTCTCCAGTCAAACCAGTGAGAGAGCGCTACCCATGCCGACGATCTGGGGCTGTCTCAGTCGGATTGAAGATGATCTCCACGGCACTCCGTGGGTTGAGGTAAAGGCGATCTTGTCTGTGCGAACGACGATCCGAGTCCGGGCCTTGGTCGGGAGACAGACACTGATCGCACGGGGGATAGAACGGGTTGACCTCTCGAGCCTATGTGCAGGTGAATTGGTCGAGGTCAGCTACAACCGCGGTCGCGACGGCTTGATGCAGGCAGAAACCATCTATGTCCGGCCTGATCGGGTGGCAGTGGCGTAAGAGATCAAGGGAAGAGCATGCCTGCGCTCTAGGACTCGTTGAATCGGCAGTGGTTCGCCGGAATATCCCGGCCGACGGCGAACGCGCGCTTCAGTGGCAGCGCTGCCCGTTGACTCAGAACACCGGGCAACGGAGTCCGATTCCGCGACCGGACGAATTGTTCACCACGCTTCATCACAGGAGGGACCAGATGGCACCGAAACGCAAGGCGACGGCCAAGACATCCAACAGGAAGTCCATGACCAAAAAGAAAAAGAACCGATAACCCGCAAGAGTATCTGAACGTATGTCAGAGCATGCCGACATCGTCGTCATCCATTACCCCAGAGGGGCAACCGCCCTCGTCTGGTGTGATCTCACGACAGGCGCAATTGCCACGAGCCATGCAGGATTGCAGGCTCTGTTGCGTCGGGGACTCAGGGACTGGGAAGGGCATCCGGTCTGTCCGCACGACGGCCACGTCTTTCTGTCCGCCGTGTACGACCATTTTTTTCTGAGCGGATACTCCGTGCGTTGGCTCAGTGTCTCCGGCCTCAAGGAGCTGCGAAATGCCTACCGTGTTTAGGTATGCAGTCGAGTGATATGGCTCCATTGACGGCCTGGCTGCCGGCTGATTCCGATCAAGATTTCGATCTCGTCGTCAAAGTCGTAGGGCCAGGCGCGTCAGCCTTGCTCAAGCACTGGTCGCCGATCGCCCAATGTCTCATTGATCGAGACTTTGCGGTGATGGCCCAAAGCGGAAAATTCAACGGTGACCGCGGCGATGACCTGTTGCATATTCGCGTTGCGACCCGGACGTTCTACTCGATGGGGAATGGATGCGATGTGCTCATTTGTCTGAGTGAGCACCTGCCGGAGTTCCGGCAGTTCGGCCTCCAGCCGGGCAGCGTCTTCCTTTGGGAACCTCCGACTCACCCGCGAGTGTCTCCGGTCCTGCCTGAAGGAGTGGTTCCGTATCACATTCCCCTCTCCACCCTCTGTGCCTCATGTGGCGAAGGTGTCATCGGCAAGGGGTTCGCAGCGTTGGGAGCCCTCTTGCAGCTGTTGGGTATTCAGGAAGAGGCCCTCCCCGGCTTGACCGCCTCGGCGGCGATTCCTCGATCGTTCGCAGCGGGGTGGGCCTATGCCAGGCGAGTGCTTGAAAAGCACGATGCGTATGCACTGCCACAGTCTCAGGTCCCAGATGCCCATAGCCAGGTGCTCCTGACTCCCCATCAGGCCATCATGCTGGGGTTCGCAGTTAGTGCCTGCGACTGTGGAGAGGCTTGCAGCGGAGAGTTGAATGAGTCGGCGGAACAATGGGTCACCCGCCACACAGGGATGGCCGGCGCTATCGTATCGATGCTTGAGAGCAAAAGCCAACCGGGCTTGCAGGCCTATCGAGGACCACAAGGCAAGGTGATGGCCATACTGCAGGGAGACACTTCCTCTATCGGGACTTGTCTCGATGCCTTCACGGCTCCAAAAGTTTTCGTCGCTCCCGACATTTCGAACGCGCTCGGGCTGTTGCTTGCGGGGCACGCCCTGATTCGCGACGGCCTGAGTGACGGCGTCGGGGTCTTGATCGAAGAAACTGTCGCGCGCCGCCAGCAAAGCGTTGAGATTCGTTCCCTGGTCGGCAGGATTCGCCGCGGAAGTACCGACCTGGGAAACACAGCAGCACCGTATCAGCCTGACCCAGTCACCGCGATGGTCGACCGAGAGGAAGGAACCAAGGCGGATGTGGGCTTTGTCGCATGGGGAGCAGCGCAAGGCGTGGTTCGAGATGCCGTCACGCTCTGCCGGAATTTCGGCCTCAACGTGGCAAGTCTGTATCCGAAAGTCATCGTGCCGTTCCCGAAGGAGGAATTGGAGTCCTTCGCCAGAACCGTCAAGCGTATCGTCCTGGTCGAATCAAACCGGACCCACGGTTATAAGGAAAGGCTACGGGCAGCCTGTTCGTTTCCCGCGAGCGTGTTGACCCCACCCCCCGGACAAGCGCTTACGCCGATGGATATCTTTCTTCGAGAAAGCTTGGGAGCTGTTTAATCACCACGAAAGAGAAAAGGAGTTGAGAAGATGAAGCCGTACGAAATGACAGTGGGTCCCGAAGGCTACCTCCCACCCTCCGTCTCAGAACGAGGCGTGATCGGTCCCTCGAAAGGAGAAGGACTCGTCATGGGAAAGCGGGTGCCGGAGCAACAGGCGATCGACGAAACGGCGCGCCGGCTGATCCAGGCAAAGAACCCGACGATCTTCCCGGGACCGCTGGTCCTCTGGGCCTGGAACGAACAGGCAGTGCGCAAGTCCAAAGTGGTGAAGGCTTTGGCGAACGCTGTTCCGGCGAGGCTCATCCCGATGGCCGATTACCGGCCGAAGTATCCGAAGATTGTGGCGGAGCACGAGATAAACCCGAACCATCCGAACCTGACCATCTGGAAAAACAAGATCGACGTCTGTCTCTTTGTCGGTGTACACTGCCATCAGTCCAATATCGCGCTCAAGATCATCCGCGGCGGCACGGACTGCTTCACCATCGCGCTCTGCACATTCAACGGCGACGACGAAGCGCACGTGACGATTCGCGACCTGACCGCCGACACGATTCAACGCATCGTGGACTCGGTGCATCGGCAGAAACGGACGCGACCCTCGTAAACCTGAGAGGCGTCATGTCTTGCGCGCTTGTTTATTTGGACCTATATTTATTATCTATTCTTATCTTATGAGGAGAGGAAAGCCATGCGATATTTCGTGACCGCTCTGATCGCAATCATGACGGGAATAGGCTCGCCCGCCTGGTCTTATCAAGAAGTCGCCGTTACCGACGGCGGCACCTTGACGGGCAAGGTTACTCTCGACGGCAAGGTGCCGAAGCCAAAAGGCTACAACCTGGTTACCTTGCCGGACCAATATTATTGCGGGCGCATTTCTGATGGGCAAGGCTGGCGCATCCTACAACCGTTCAACGTCGGACCTGCAGGCGAGTTTCGCGACGTGGTGGTTTATCTGGAGGGGATCAACAAGGGCAAACCCTTCGACGAAAAAGGCGTGCCGCAAATCGAAGCGAGAGACTGCCTCTTCGTCCCATTCACAACAGTCGTGCGGGACGATCAGTCGGTGACGGTGGTCAACATGGACCCGGTCATGCACGACATTCAGGCTTATGAAACCTCGCATTTGGGTGCGCGCGTGCTATTCAACGTGCCGCTGCCGATGAATCCGCAGCACCCGCGCAACTTGAAGGATCGCAGCGACGCCGGGATGTACCACAAACACATGGCCGGCGCGCCGATGAAGCAATTGGTCAATCTCAGCAAGAACCGCCGGATCTTCGTCATGCAATGCGGCTTCCACGCCTACATGGAGAGCTGGGGCGTGGCCGTCACCAATCCGTACTTTGCCAAGACGGACGAGCAGGGCCGGTTCACCATTACCAATGTGCCGCCGGGCACCTATAAGATGGTCGTCTGGCATCCCTATGTGCGTAGCGCGATCGAGCAAACCGTCACCATCGGCCCGAAGGGGACCGTGGAGGCCAAGATCGCAGTCCCGGCCCCGACCGGGCGGCTCTACGCCAACGAGGTGATGGATCATCCGTACATCCGCTACAACGTGTCCGAGGAAACGCAGAGAGAAATCGATCCGATGATCAAGAAGCAGGATCACTGAACACGGCGTGACTGACGAGGCAGATTCCCGCTCCGGGGGGGCTCTATGCCAATCAGATGGTCGACCGACTCTCTGCCCGGTACGGCCTCACGAACGATGTCCAGAGTCAGATCGTCCCCAGATTGACACGACAGGAGCGATAACCTGAATCACACCAGAACGACCGCATGCTGAACCTCTTGTGGATTCTACTCGGCGGTTATGCGGTCGGGATGCTGCTGCCGTTCTGCCTCCCTCGACAGCGTGACGCGCAAGGTCTCGCCGCCAGCATCTCCGCCGTGGTGGCAACCGGCGCGGGCATCGTCCTCGGGTTCCTTGGCCTCACCGCTTCGGAACCCGTCGTGGGTTCGATAGCCTCGACAATCCCCCTGCTCACGTTTGCGATTCGACTCGATGCGCTGGCGGCATTCTTCGTCTTGACCATCTCCCTTGCAGGCCTCGCCGCATCGATCTATGCCATCGGATATGTGCGGCATTTTCCAGGGCACGTGTCTATCGCGGCGCTGGGATCGCTCTTCAATGCGTTTCTCGGCTCGATGACGCTCGTCGTTCTCGCAGACAACGGGTTTTTCTTCCTCATCGTGTGGGAACTCATGTCGTTGGTCTCCTACTTCCTCGTGGTGACGGAGCACGAGAAGGCGGAAGTGCGCTATGCAGGTTTTTTTTACTTGATCATGACGCATGTGGGGACTGCGTTCATCATCCTGACCTTCTTGATTCTCTTCCAAGCGGATGGCTCGTTCTCGTTCGAGATCTTCCGGCATCCAGAGCAGCCTTTGCCAGAAGGCATGAGAACTCTCGTATTCCTGATGGCCCTGATCGGCTTCGGCACCAAAGCAGGCATTGTGCCGCTCCACGTCTGGTTGCCCTATGCGCATCCAGCCGCCCCGTCCCATGTTTCAGCGCTCATGTCGGGGGTCATGATCAAGACGGCGATCTATGCCTTGATCCGGGTGTACTTTGATTTTCTCGGAGGCCAGTTTCCTTGGTGGTGGGGGTTTGTCGTGCTCGTCATCGGGGCGGTTTCAGCGTTGCTGGGTGTGATGTATGCGTTGATGGAACACGACATGAAGAGTCTCCTCGCATTCCACAGCGTGGAGAACATCGGCATTATTCTGTTGGGTATCGGGGCCGGCATGATCTTTCAGACCTACGGACTGAAGGAACTCGCCGCCCTCGGACTGCTGGCAGGGCTGTACCATACGATCAATCACGCGATGTTTAAGGCCCTGCTGTTCTTAGGCGCTGGCTCACTGCTGTATGCCACGCATACACGCGACATGGAGGAGTATGGTGGCCTGCTGCGTCGAATGCCCTGGACCGGTCTGTTCTTTCTCATTGGCGCGGTGTCGATCTCGGCATTGCCGCCCACAAACGGGTTTGTCAGCGAGTGGCTGGTCTTCCAAAGCCTCTTCTTGAGCTTCCAGATGCCCTCCTTACTGATGAAGCTGATGCTCCCGATCGCCGCCGCCATGCTGGCGCTCACCGGAGTGCTCGCCCTGACCTGTTTCGCCAAAGCATTCGGCATTTCATTTCTCGCATTGCCACGAAGCTCGCACGCCCGCCACGCAGAGGAGGTTCCATTTTCTATGCGCCTTGGAATGGCTCTGCTGGCCATCGTCTGTATCGTGCTGGGCGTCGCACCGATGGTGGCGGTACCACTGTTGGACCGAGTGACCGCGCCCTTTGTAGGGGTGTCGATCGAGGACAAGGTGTTGGCGATGGATGGATGGGTCCTCGCGCCGGTGAATGTCGAATTTTCCAGCATCTCGACGCCGGTGTTGGCGTTCCTGCTGGTGGCGCTGTCGATGCTCGGGTTGGGGCTCGTGGCAACGTTCGGTGGTCTGGTGAAGAAGCGCTATTACAAGACCTGGGGCTGTGGGATCAACCTCACGCCCCGCATGGAATACACCGCAACCGGCTTCGTCCAACCGATCAAACGAGTGTTCAGCACCATCTACCAACCGACGGTCAAGCTCGAGACCGAATTTTTGGAGGAGTCGCGCTATTTCGCCAAGCGGCGACGCTTCGAGTTTCACATTGAACCGATTTTTCAGAAGTATCTCTATGATCCCGTGGTCGCCTTCTTCACGACCATGGCTGGCCGCCTGAGGGTGATCCAGGCGGGGAGCCTGCACCTGTACTTGACATATATCTTTGTCACGTTGGTCATCTTGCTGTTGATCGCGGTATAAGCCGATGTTGCAAGCCATCGTTCTCATTGTGGCCCAAACGATTGTTTTACTGGCCGTCTCACCGTTCATCGTGGGGCTGATCAGGAAAGTGAAGGCCCGGCTTCAGGTAAGGCGGGGCGCCAGCGTCTTCCAGCCGTACGCTGACCTGGCCAAACTATTTCGGAAGCAGCCGGTGGTTTCGACCACCACCTCGTGGATCTTTACTGTGACGCCCTACATTCTGTTTGCCTCGACGCTGACGGCGGGACTGTTGGTGCCAGTGTTTGCGTCCAGAACGCCGCTGACTTTCGCCGGCAATATCATCGCACTTGTGTACCTGCTGGCGTTGGGCACGTTCTTTCTGATCCTGGCGGGACTCGACGCCGGCTCGGCCTTCGGCGGCATGGGGAGCAGTCGCGAGGCCATAGTCGCTTCGCTGACCGAACCGGCCATGATTCTCTCGATCTTCGCGATCGCCCTCACCGCGGGGTCTACGAACCTCAGTACGATCGTCCATAAGACGGCCTTGCTGGAAGGTATTGTGACCGATCCGTCTCCGCATCTGATGGCGCTTGCCGCGCTCTTCATCGTGGCGATCGCCGAAACAGGGCGGGTGCCGGTGGACAACCCGGCCTCGCATCTCGAACTGACCATGATTCACGAGGCGATGATCTTGGAATACTCGGGACGCTATCTGGCGCTGGTCGAATGGGCAGCCGGACTCAAGTTGCTGGTGTTCCTGACCTTGATCGTGAACGTCTTCGCACCGTGGGGTATTGCGACAAGCCTGGAACCCGCCGCGCTCGGCCTGGGTGTCGTCGTCTATCTGGCCAAAGTCTCAGCGCTCGCCGTACTGATCGGCGTCATTGAATCGATGTTTGCCAAGCTGCGATTGTTCAGAGTGACGGACTTGCTGGGCGTCGCTTTTATTCTGGCGCTGCTTGGGTTGGTTTTCTTCTACGTGTTGCGAGGATGACGTGCCGCTGTTGACTCCTCACATCGGATCTCAGATGGTCGATCTGGGCTCGGCGCTGTTGCTGTTGACGTGCTTTGCGATTGTGGCCCAGCGCAGGCTCTCTGCCTGTGTCGACTTGTTCGCCCTGCAGTCGGTCTTTCTGGCCCTGACGGCAGCCCTTGTCGCATTCCTCACGGGGATTCATCACATTTACATCGCCGCTGCGCTCACCGTCGTCATCAAGGCCGTGGTCATCCCTCGGATTCTGAAGCAGGTGATTGAGCGGCTGAATGTGACACGCGAGTTGGTGATGAATGTGAACGTCCCAGCCGGCCTCATGATCTGCGGCGGATTGGTGATACTGGCGTTCTTCATCACCCAGCCCATCATTCCCCTGGGGTTCCTGCTGACGCGCGATTCGTTGGCGATCGCACTGGCGATCATCCTGATCGGATTTTTCACGATGATCGCGCGCAAGAAAGCGGTGACGCAGGTCATCGGCTTCCTGGTCATGGAAAACGGCTTGTTCCTGGGGGCGACGGCAGCGGCGTACGGGATGCCGCTGATCGTGGAGTTAGGTGTCTTCTTTGATGTGTTAGTGGGGGCTCTGATCATCGGCATCTATACACACCGGCTACAGGACGCCTTTGACAGCGTGGATACGACCAAGCTCACCATCCTGAAGGAATGACGCGAGATGGCTTGGCCGCTTCTAGTGCTGGTCGCCGCTCCTCTCATCGGAGGTTTCGGCAGTCTCCTCGTCAGACAGCGGCGAGCCGTGGAGGTCCTGCAATGCGGACTGGCAGGGGCGATGCTGGCGTCTGCCGCGCTCGTGGCGGAGCGGGTGATCGCCGCCGGACACGTCTCCGTGGGAAACCTCCTGCAGGCAGATGCGCTGAGTGCATGGCTTGATTTGATCATTGGCGGCGTGGGGAGCACCGGGGCGCTCTATGCTGTGGGGTACGTGGGCGAAGAACTGGACCGCGCACATCTGTCATTGAGACGCTACCGCCAGTTTTTCTGCCTGTTTGATCTGTACCTCGGCGCCATGCTCCTGGCCGTGAATCTCGAAAACATCGCGATCATGTGGATTGCCATCGAAGGCTCCACGCTCTCGGCTGCGTTGTTGATCGGGTTCGACCGGAGTAAGGCGGCGCTGGAAGCCGGCTGGAAATACGTCATTCTCAGCTCGGTCGGCATTGCACTCGCGTTGTTCGGCACCATCCTCGTGTATTACTCGTCGGAGCATGTGTTGGGCGTTTCGAGTGAGGCGTTGCGCTGGTCCGAACTCTATCGCGTGGCTGAGGGATTGGATCCTGGTGCGATCAAAGTGGCGTTCATTTTTGCGTTGATTGGCTACGGGACGAAAGCGGGACTCGCGCCGATGCACACCTGGCTGCCTGATGCGCATGCCGAAGCCCCGACACCGGTGAGTGCCATGCTGTCGGCCAACATGCTCACGCTCGCTGTCTACGCGATCCTGCGATTCAAGGCCGTGACGGATAGAACCGTCGGGCCCGAATTTGCCGGCAACCTGATCATCGGATTGGCACTGCTGTCGATCGCCATCTCAGCGACTTTCTTTCTGGTCCAACGAGACTACAAACGGCTGTTCGCATACTCCAGCATCGAACACATCGGGATCGCGCTGTTGGGGTTTGGCGTCGGCGGCCTTGGGGTCTTTGCAGGGGCGTGGCATCTGATGAATCATGCGTTCGCCAAATCCACGGCCTTCTATGGCGCTGGTCTGGTATTCCTTCGGCACAACCACAAACTGCTCGACCGCGTGACTGGGCTATTAGGCCAGATGCCGGTCGCAGGGACCGCCATCCTCGTGGCCGGTGTCGCGTTGGCCGGCATGCCGCCCTTCGGACTCTTTACCAGCGAAGTGCTGATTGCCGCTGAGGCCTACGCCGCCAGGCCTGAAGTGGCCTACGGGTTTCTGGCTCTCCTTGCGCTGGCCTTTGCAACCTTGCTCTACCAGGTGTTGCGGATGGTGCTTGGAGCGCCGGGGGAGGCAGGCACCGCGTTGAGCAGACACTGCCGTTTCTTTACGAGCGCTGCCGTAGGAATCAACATCGCCGTGCTGGGAACCATCGGGCTTCGCGTTCCACCGGGCCTGGAGATCTTGCTGGCGTCCATCGTCAAGATGTACAGGGTCGGGATGGAGGCCCCCTGATGCAGACGATCATCGCGCCGGTGGCGGTCTTTCTCGGCGCACCGCTGCTCGCAGCCTTTTTCAGTTTGGCGATCAGGCACGCCCGTGTGTTGCACGGGTTGAATCTCGCCACGATGATCGGTCTGGTCGTGTCTGAAATCGCCCTTATTCAGCAGGTGCTGGCTCACGGACCCCTGACCGCGCTCTGGGGGCTGGTCTATATCGACGCGCTTTCCGCATTCATCCTCTTCATCGTGACGGTCATCGGATTGTCCTGCTCGTTGTACACGTGGGCCTATCTCGATGATTACGTGGCTCAAGGTGTGATTGCGCCGAGGCGCCTGAGCCGGTTTTTCTTCCTGTTTCATGTCTTTCTGTTCGCCATGATCGTGGCGACGATGGCGAACAACCTGGGCGTACTCTGGGTGGCCATCGAAGGGACGACGCTTGCCACGACGTTCCTGATTGCATTCTTTCGCAAACGTGAGGGGCTGGAAGCGGGGTGGAAATACCTGATTCTCTGCTCAGTCGGTATCGCGTTGGCGCTGTTCGGCACGGTGTTGACCTATTATTCGTCGGTCCGCGTCCTGGGAGATGAGAGCGCGGCATTGAACGTGACCAAACTCCTTGAAGTGGCCGGTCAACTGGATCCGCATGTGCTCAAGCTCGCATTCATCTTTCTCTTCGTCGGCTACGGTACCAAGATCGGGCTGGTGCCCATGCATAGCTGGGTGCCGGAGGCCTATAGCGAGGCGCCGGCGCCGGTCACGGCCATGCTGGCCGGCGTACTGGAAACCGTTGCAGTCTACGCCGTGCTACGCAGCAAGGCGATCATGGATCACGCGCTCCCCTCGGCCTTCTCTGGCAACCTGCTGCTCCTCTTCGGGCTGCTCTCGTTCGTGGTGGCCGCACTCTTCATCCTGATCCAGCACGACTATAAACGGTTGTTCGCCTACTCCAGTGTGGAACACATGGGGTTGGCGATGGTCGGATTCGGAGTCGGCGGACCGGTTGGAACATTCGGGGGCCTGTTCCATCTGCTCAACCATGCGTTGGCGAAGTCACTGGCGTTTTTCGCGGCCGGGAATGTCCATCGTCGGTTCGCGACCCGTGAGATCGGTGAGGTGCGGGGACTGGCGAAAACCCAACCGGTCACGGCGGTGGCAATCCTTATCGCAGGCCTGGCCCTGGTCGGCATGCCACCATTCTCAATGTTCGTAAGCGAGGTACTCGTCGTGTCGGCGCTGGCGACCCAAAATTTTGCCTCGGACACGCTCCATCTGGGCCGTTTTCTGACCATCGTCGTAGCCGATGACGTACGCAGTCTGTCGATCGTGACGGTGTTCCTTTTGTTTGCAGTCGCACTCTTCGGCGGGTTTACTTATCGGCTCACTGCCATGGTGTGGGGGACGCCTCAGGAGAGCGTGAAGCGCGGTGAAGGATGGGATATTGGGCATGTGCCGCTGATCTTCACCAGTCTCGCCTTAGTGGGACTTGGTATCACGCTCCCCGATCCGATCAGAACGCTCCTAGATCGAGCGGTCACTGTCCTGCTTGCGAGGTGAAGCGATGGTTGACGCGATAACGGGCGTGAAACAATTGAAAGAGGCGTATGGGAACTCCATCGAGGAGATGCCTCCCGTCCACGGCACGCCGCGACTGCGGATCAAGAAGGAAGATGTGCCGGTGGTGGCGCACTACCTCCACATCCATCCTGGGCTGCGCGGAGTCTTGTCCCTTCTCTGGGCCGTGGACCATCGGCCGCACGAGGCGCGCTACGAACTCTGCTACCTGTTCACACTGGCGGAGCGCAAAGACTGGTTGCTGCTTTGCACGGACCTTCGGGGTGATGATCGTCTGTTCGCGTCCATTACTCCCCACATCCATGCAGCCAAGTGGTACGAGCGGGAAATCCGCGACATGTTTGGTCTGATCCCCGTCGGCCATCCAGACATGCGCCGGCTCGTCCGCCATGAACACTGGCCCAAAGGCTCCCACCCGCTCAAAAAAGACTTCCAATGGGACACCGTGTTGGAGCGGGCCCAGGGGCAGTATGCATTCCGTCAGATCGAGGGCGAGGGCGTCTTCGAAGTGCCGGTCGGACCGATCCACGCCGGCATTATCGAGCCGGGGCATTTCCGGTTCTCCGTTGCCGGCGAGCCGATCATGCAACTCGAAGTCCGCCATTTCTGGAAACACCGTGGAGTGGAAAAGCTGTTCGAACAACAGACGCTCACCACGGCGGTGCCGCTCGCAGAACGCGTGTCCGGCGATACGACGGTCGGGCACAGTTTGGCCTACTGCCAGGCAGTGGAAACGCTCCTCGGCATCGACGTGCCCCGACGCGCCAGATACTTGCGTTCGCTCTTTCTCGAGCTGGAACGGCTGCACAATCACCTCGGAGACGTCGGAGCAATCTGCAACGACACCGCGTACGCGCTCCCCCATGCCCACTGCAGCCGGATGAAGGAACGTGTCATGCAGCTCAACGACCGGCTGACCGGCTCCAGATTTCTGCGAGAGAGCATGACGATCGGCGGAGTCGCGAGAGACATACCGGCCCACCAACGATGCGAAATCGTCGATCTGCTCGATCAGATCGAAAAGGATTTTTCGGAAATCGAGTCCATCATCTTCGCGAACGCCTCGCTTACGGACCGCTTGGAAACCACCGGCGTCCTGACGGAACGCACGGCCTGGGATCACGGCGTGATGGGCGTGGTGGGACGGGCGTCGGGGATCGATCAGGACGTCCGGCGGGATCGCCCGTTCGCCGCCTATGACGAGTTTCCGCCTCACGTTGCGCTCTATCGATACGGGGATGTCCGCGCTCGATTGCGCGTGCGCCTGGACGAAATTCACGATTCGATTCGGCTGATCCGCCAGATTCGCAACAAGATTCCGCAAAGCCCGCTCGTCGCAGCGCCGGTTCGTTCACCAAACCCTGGCGAGTGGGCGCTCTCTTCCGTGGAAGGCTGGCGCGGAGAAATTCTCTATTTCGTGATGGCCGGTGAGAACGGTCGGATTCATCGGTGCAAGGTGCGAGACCCCTCGTTCGTGAACTGGCCCGCCATCCAATGGGCTGTCGTGGGAAACATCATTCCCGATTTTCCATTGATCAATAAGAGTTTTAATTTGTCCTATGCGGGGAACGATCTGTGACCGTGAGGGGTGAGGCGTGAGGTGTAAGGAGCATGACAGCAAGTCGGCGTAATTTCTGTCCCAAAACGCCTAACGCTTCACGCCTCACGAGAAAGGAAGCATGTTTCGTATTCTCAAGAAGAGTCTCAAGACCGGAGTCGTAACGGGCCAGCATCCCCAGGCCAAGCAACCAGCCGAACAGCTCGCACCGGAGGTACGTGGAAAAGCCTCGCCGTTCAGACGGTCGTTGACCATTCGCGAAGTGGATACCGGCTCGTGCAACGCCTGCGAGATGGAGATGAACGCATTGGCGAACCCCGTCTACGACTTGGAACGGTTCGGCATGCACATCGCCGCCTCGCCGCGCCATGCCGATGCCCTCGTCGTGACCGGCCCAGTCACGGTCAACATGGAACACGCGTTGAAAGATGTGCACAAACAGACGCCTGATCCGAAAATAGTGATCGCCCTCGGCGACTGCGCCATTCACTGCGGAGTCTTCAAGGGAAGCTACGCAGTAACCGGACCGGTCGACCGACACATTCCTGTGGATGTCCGCATTCCGGGCTGCCCGCCACGTCCGGCTGAGATCTTGAAGGCGCTTGAAAATCTCCGGGAGCAACGGCAATCGTCCGAAAAGTAAACCAGCAGCAACCACAGTCGTTTCACCCTCCTTTCAAGGATAGCCAGGGGCCGGTCGCGCATCAGCAGGCGGCTATTTGCAATTCACAACGAGCCAGCCGTATCATCGCGTCAATGCAAGTCCAGCTCAGCCACCCGGCCAGAACCGTTGAAATCAAGGGGCCGAAGCGGGCCAAAGACGTCCTGCGCGAGCTGAGCCTTGTCGTCGAAGCGCACCTGGTGATCCGCGGCGACGAACTGGTGACCGAGGACGAGATGCTCTTCGACAAGGACCAGATCGAAATCCGACCTGTCATCTCAGGAGGATAGCGGTCAGCCATCAGCCTTCAGCAAAGAGTCCCGCTCTAGCGCTGAACGCTGACAGCCGAGAGCTGATTGCTTGCCCTAAGAATGAACTGCACCAAGTGTAAAACCAAAGCGGTCATCAAGCTCCCGCGCCACCATGCGGCCTTCTGCAAGGGCTGTTTTAATGGCTTCGTCCACGATCAGGTTGCCAAGGCGATCAAGTCGCAGAAGATGTTCGGAAAGGACCAGCGGATTCTGGTCGCGGTCTCCGGCGGGAAAGACAGTCTGGCCCTCTGGGATATTTTATTGAAGCTTGGATACAAGGCCGATGCGCTTTACGTCAACCTCGGCATCGGCGGCTATTCAGATCGATCCTACGACAAGGTCCGTCTATTCGCCGACAGCGTCGCGGCCCCACTTGGCGCTACACTCCATACCCACAAGGTGGAACAAGAGGAGGGCTCCGGCATTCGCGAGCTAGCGCAACTGGTCCATCGCCCGACCTGCAGTACGTGTGGAACCATCAAGCGCTATCAGTTCAACCGCGCGGCGATTGAGCACGAGTATGATGTGATGGCCACCGGCCACAATCTCGATGACGAAGCGGCCCGCCTGCTCGGCAACGTCCTGCATTGGCAGGAAGAGTACCTCGATAAACAGGGCCCGAGTCTCCCCGCTTCGGTGGAAGGGTTTGCCAAGAAGGTAAAGCCCCTCTATCGGTTGACGGAGCGCGAGCTGGCTGCCTACTGCGTCCTCAACATGATCGACTATATCGTGGACGAATGTCCGATGGCGCAGGGCGCTCGATCCTTGCTCTATAAGGAAGTCTTGAATCGATTGGAAACCGAGTCGCCAGGGACGAAACAGACGTTCTACTGGGGGTTTCTCGAGAAGCAGAGCAAGAAGGAATCCGCCCCCACGACCATGGCAGAAAAAGATCAAGCTTTGCTGCATCCTTGTCGTATCTGCAAGCAGCCCACCACTTCGGAGGTCTGTTCCTATTGCAAATTGATGGCTCGGGCAAAAACTCCCACCACCCTGTGAGCCGATTCGACGGTGCTTGCAAAGGCTCCATCGACCCCGTAAGCTGCGCGAAGCACCGTTGATTCTCCAAATCCCAACGTTATCTCGAGACTTATGGCAACCACGGCGCGCGACTACTATCAGATCCTCGGGCTCTCACGCACGGCCACGGCAGATGACATCAAGAAGGCCTATCGCCGGCTGGCCCGACAATACCATCCTGACCTCCACTCGGGCTCAAAAAAAGCGGAGATGGAGAAGAAATTCAAGGAACTCAACGAAGCGCACGAAGTCCTATCCGATCCGGATAAGCGCAAAAAATACGATCAATACGGTGCGCAATGGGAACAGGCCGAGGCCTACGAGAAAGCACGTCAGCAGGCAGGCGCCCAGGGGTTCGGCGGCGGACAGGCCGGCGGTTCATTTGGCGGCGAGGCGTTCTCCGATATCTTTGAAAATCTGTTCGGGGGGCGAGGCAAGTCGGGAGGCGGGCGCGGGTTTGCCGTCCCCGGTGATGATTTAGAGACGGAAGTCGATCTGACCTTGCGGGAAGTGCTCACAGGCGTGACGAAACGCGTGAGTCTGCGGGAACCCCTCCCCTGCTCGACCTGCCAGGGTACCGGAGCGTTCCGCAACCGGACCTGCCCGACCTGCTTTGGGAGCGGCTCGACGACCGAGGCGAAAACGATCGAGGTCAAGATTCCCGCCGGCGTTCAGGACGGCACACGCGTGCGTGTCGCAGGGAAAGGACAGCCCGGCCATAACGGCGGCAAGCGCGGCGATCTCTACCTGCATGTCGTGATCCCGCCGGACCCCGTCTTTCGGCGGCAAGGCAGCGACATCCATGTGATGCTTCCGGTCTATCCCTGGGAAGCCGCCCTTGGTGCGGAGGTTATGGCGCCCACCTTGACGGAACCGGTCCGCGTGAAAGTACCGGCCGGGAGCCGGGCTGAGGGAAAACTGAGATTGAAAGGCAAAGGGCTCCCCTCTGCAATCGGCGGTCATGGCGACTTGTTCTTGACGCTCCAAATCGTGATGCCGCCTTCCCTTACCGAAGAGGAACAAACGCTCTACGAACGCTTGGGACGCGGGAAGCATCCGGACCCGCGAACCGAGCTTCTCAATCAGACGCGCATGCGGTAACCGCGATGACCCAGACCGAGTATGCCGTGCTGGCCTTCAGTTCGCTCTTCGTGATCGTCGATCCCATCGCGACTGTCCCGGCCTTTCTGGCCATGACTGCAAGAGATACTCTGAACCAGCGGCTCCGGATGGCTCGCACGGCCTGTGTCGTGATGATGGGGATCTTGATGGGGTTTGCCCTCGTCGGCCAATCGCTGTTTTCGCTGCTCGGCATCACGCTCCCGGCCGTCCAAGTCGCCGGAGCGCTCGTCTTGTTGTTGGTGTCACTGGACATGTTGCGGGCGCAGCGCTCACCCGTTCAAGAAACCGCGGCAGAAACGGCGGAGGGCGCAACAAAAGATGATATTGCGATTACGCCCCTCGCCGTCCCGATGCTGGCTGGCCCGGCGGCCATTTCAACGGTGATTCTGCTGGACGCTCAGGCTGCATCCTGGACCTATCGAGGCGTCTTACTCGCTTGCGTTGCGCTGGTTGCTCTGGCAAGCTACGCAATCTTGGCAGTCGGCGCGTCCGGCGCCAAGTGGATGAGCTCATTAGCGGAGAAGATCATCACGCGCCTCATGGGTTTACTCCTGGCCGCCTTAGCCGTTCAGTTTCTATTCAACGGGCTGAAGGGCGAAGGCGGTTTGTTTGTGCGATAATGATTAATTCCATCTGCAGAGGCTCCATCAACTCAAGGAGGACGGCATGACGAAGGCAACCAAAACAATGTCCACGCTCGGCATCGTGTCGGCATTCGCGCTGATGCTCGGACTTCCGGCTATCTGGGCTAATGAACCGGGGTATGGGAAGGACGGGCATTCGGGCGGCGGTCACAGCGCAATGGGCGGCCATGGCATGGGTATGATGCACAGCAGCGCCGGACATCTGATCCGGCATCTCTTAAAGCACGAGAAGGACATCGGCCTGACGGCAGACCAGGTGGCCAAGCTCAAGAATATTCAATTGAATCTCGACAAGGCGCGCATTAAGGCGGAAGCCGATATCCAAATTGCCGAACGGGAGCTCAAAGCGCTCACGGACGACGAGAAATCCGACCTCGGCGCCATCGAAGCGAAGTTGAAGCAGAGCGAAGACATGCAGGTTGCGTTGCGCATGACGTCCATCAAGACACGCCGCGAAGTCCTCGGCCTCTTGACGCCAGAGCAGCGCGCGAAGGAAAAGGCCGAACACGACAAGATGATGCAGGAACATAAGGAGGGCGGGAAAGCCCCTGCCGGCCCGCATGGCGGCGGCATGATGAATCCGCACGGCGTCAGTCCGCATGGAACACCCCAGAAAGGCTCCGACGGCAGCGTTCCCGCTCCCCCAAGCAGCATGTCCGTAAACTAGTGCTCAACCTGTCACTCTAGGAGGTGCCCCGTGAAGCTTTTCAATTTAGTCCTCACCCTCGCGATCGGAACCGTGTTGGCAGTCGCTTCTCCGGCCTGGAGCGATAAGAAGAAGGATGGGGAAGACGACGTGGCGGCGCTCGTCAAAGATGCCAAAGTGACCATCGATCAGGCCGTCAAGACGGCCTTGGAAAAAGTTCCCGGCACGGCAGTCGAAGCCGAACTCGAAAAGAAACACGACAAAACGGTCTGGGAAGTGGAAGTGGTGGGAGCAGACGGCAAAGTGTCGGAAGTCCATATCGACGCGGCCACCGGCGCGGTCATAGACGTGGAGGCGAAGAAACACGAGAAGCACGAAGAGAAAAAGGAAGGCAAGAAAGGAAAGTAACGCGATCATGCCGAAGGAGTTGAAGCTCAAGAGCCACGATTTGTTGGTCGGTCCAGGACGGGCTCCGGCCCGGGCCATGTTGAAGGCGGTCGGCTTCACTGATGAGGACTTGTCTCGTCCGATCATCGGTGTCGCCAATACCTGGATCGAGGTCATGCCCTGCAACTTTCATTTGCGCCGGTTGTCCGAGCGCGTGAAAGCCGGCATCCGCGCCGCGGGCGGGACTCCCATCGAATACAACACCATCGCGGTCTCCGATGGTATTTCGATGGGGACGGAAGGGATGAAGGCCTCGTTGATCAGCCGCGAGGTCATCGCCGATTCAATCGAACTCGTGGCTCGCGGGCATCTCTTCGACGGGGTCGTCGCGTTGTCAGGCTGCGACAAGACGATCCCCGGGACGGTGATGGCGCTCGCGCGGTTGAACTTGCCGTCGTTGATGCTCTACGGCGGCTCGATCATGCCAGGACAGTTCCAAGGTCATGACGTGACGATTCAAGACGTGTTCGAAGCCGTCGGCAAACACGCATCGGGCAGGATGACGAATGCCGAGCTCAAGGACCTTGAAGACCATGCCTGCCCTGGGCCGGGGGCCTGCGGGGGACAATTCACCGCGAACACCATGGCCATTGCCTTTGAATTTCTCGGCATCTCTCCAATGGGCCTCAACGGTGTCCCGGCGATGGACAATCGGAAAGACGATGTCGCGTTCGAATGCGGGAAGATGGTGATGGAGCTGCTGAAGAATGACCTGCGACCGCGCCAGATCATCACCCGCAAATCGCTCGAGAATGCGATTGCGGCGGTCGCGACCACAGGAGGATCGACGAATGCGGTCTTGCACTTGCTGGCCATCGCCCGCGAAGCCGACATCAAGCTGACGATCGAAGACTTCGACAAGATCAATCGAAAAGTCCCCTTGCTCGCCGATTTGAAACCAGGTGGCCGGTTTGCTGCAGCGGACCTGTACGCCGCAGGCGGAACGACCCTCGTCGCCAAACGCTTATTGGACGCCGGCCTCCTTCACCAGAACCAACCGACGGTCACGGGACGGACGATCGGCGAGGAAGCCCAGCGCGCGACGGAAACGCCCGGGCAACAAGTCTTGCGGCCGCTCGGGAATCCAATCAAGAAAACCGGTGGATTAGTGATCCTCAAAGGCAATCTCGCGCCTGAGGGCTGCGTAGTGAAAGTCGCCGGGCACTCGATGATGCACTTTAGCGGACCGGCAAAGGTATATGACCGTGAAGAAGACGCCTTTGTCGCCGTGAAAGCCGGACAGATTAAGGCCGGCGATGTCGTCGTCATTCGCTATGAAGGACCGTCAGGCGGTCCCGGGATGAGGGAAATGCTCGGTGTGACGGCAGCAATCGTCGGCGCCGGGCTGGGTGATTCCGTCGCCTTATTGACGGACGGGAGATTTTCCGGAGCCACCCACGGCCTGATGGCCGGCCATGTCGCTCCGGAAGCAGTTAGAGGCGGGCCGATCGCCGCGGTGAAAAACGGCGATACGATCGTCTTCGATATCGCCAAGCGCCAGCTCAACGTGAGCTTGTCCCGGAAAGAGATTATGGCCAGGCTGAAGAAGGTGAAGCAGCCGCTCCCCCGCTATACCTCAGGCGTGATGGCCAAATACGCCCGGCATGTATCGTCGGCGTCCGAAGGAGCTGTCACCACATAGGTGTTCTCATGGTTCTGCATGCAGGGCACTGGTAGAACTTCCCGACCCCAACGGGAAAACATCGTTGGGGTCATAGTTTTCGTAGCTGCGCTCACTCTCTACATTTCAACGCTTGCCCCCAGCTATCTGTGGGGCGACCCCACCAAGCTGCTGTTTTATGTGCTCGATCATCATTTCATCGGCCTGGGCCCCGGGTACGGAACTCACCCGCTGCATAACGTCTTAGGCTACATTTTCTCTTTCTTGCCCTTCTCGTTCGCCTATTCCCAGAATTTGTTATCGGCCTGGTTTGCTGCAGCGGCAGTCTATCTGGTCTTCCGTATTATCATGGAGACCTTTGAGGATCTCTTCGCTGCTCTCGCGGCCGCCGCATCCATGGCGGTCAGTCATGTTTTCTGGCTCTATGCTGTCCTCAATGAGAGCTACTCGCTGTTGTCATTTTTCACCCTTCTGGCCTTCTTGCTCTGCCTTAAGTGGATCAAGCAGCCACGAGATTGGCACCTCTATGTCCTCGCCGCCACGGTGGGAGCCGGGCTTGCCAACCATGCGTTGCTCGTCCTGGCATTCCCCGGCTTTCTCGCCCTGTTGTGGGGGAAAGCGTTGTTCGAGTTCATGTTCTCCTGGAGAATCGCCGTCGTCTTTCTTGCATTCCTGGCGGGCTCCTGTCAGATTTTCTTGATTCCAATCATGGCATCCGGCAGCCTCACAGCATTCGCCGCGCAACTCGTCGGCGACACTTCCAATACCTACCAGACGTTTTCAGGAACCTTTCTTCAACTCATCAAGGAGTTAGGTGGCTCCCCCTTCTACCTTCTGTACCAATTTCCCGGATTCGCAATCGTGCTGGGAGCGCTCGGCCTTGTTATAGGATTTCAGCGATCGCCGAGACTGATCCTATCGACAGTCCTGATCGCACTGCCCATCCTCCTGTTTACCTCTCAGTATATGAAACAGCGGCAATTTCCGATGCTGATCGTGACCTTTAGCATGTTTGCATTGTGGGTAGGCGCCGGGACAAGTTACCTGCTCGACAAATTTCCCCGACTGAGAAGCACCCCAATCTGCTCCGCGCTCCTGGCCAGTCTTGTCCTGTGTCCTCCGACCGTCTACTACTCTGCCTCACGAATCGCTGAGGCTGTTCAGCTCGACGTTTCTTTCATCAGAACCCTGCCCTATCGCAACTCCTATTCGTATTACCTCTTTCCTCCCAAGAACAGGGAGCGTGGCCCGCAGGAGTATGCGGCCGATGCATTTCGCCAAGCCAAAACCGGTGCGTTGATCCTGGCGGATTTTAATCCTGGACTCGTCTTGGTCTACGAACAGCGGGTGATGGGTCAGCGGAAAGATCTTGAGATCGGCATCTACATCGACGATTGGAGCCACTATTCCAGCGATCCCACAGCCGCAACGATGGATTTCCTCAGAGAGCAGGTGGTCGCAAAAGGCAGAATCCTCTATCTGGCCGATGATTGGGATCCCTATTACCATTCAGCCGAGATCAGGAAAGAGTTTCATCTGGAACGGGTTGGTGGACCCTTATGGGAAGTCACAGCAAAGAGCAAGCCATCACCGAGCAATTGAGCATTAGACGTCTTCCCACTCCGACTTCCTGACGCGCCGGTTGATCCCCCGTCCATCTCCCCACCCCTATACCATTCTAGTAATACGTGATGGTTCGTTCACGGCTGACCACCGTCTCGCCCAGCGTCGGGGCACCATTCTTGTCCGACCAGCGCTGGATGGTTTCCTTCGTCCAATTTCCCATATGATCGAACTCGTAAGCCACGACCGATTTCCGGAGGTGTGACTGGTGGTAGAATTCGCTCGTTTGTTCTACCCGATTGCCGGCTTGATCGTACCGATAGAGATCTTTTCGCATCAGCTCGCCATCGCTTCCGTAAAATCGGCTTTCCGTCAGCCTGTCGAGCGGGCCATAGTGGTGTGTCGCTTCCAAAACGAGGCGGCCTTGAAAGTACCTCGCATCGTAGATGAGATTGCCTCGAACGTCATACAGGCTTTTTTCGGCGATCCCCTGCCCGGAAACCATGATTTGTTCGGCCAGGAGTCCCCTACCATCGTAGACAGAGAACTCGGCATGGGCAAAGAGCCCCTCGTCGGTGACTGCGACGAGGGCCAACTGCCTTCCTTGTTCATCAACCCCATACCGAAACTGTTTCCGGTTGGTAACCGTGCCATCAGGGTCAACCGTATGTTCCTCAGTAATCCGCCCGCTTGCATCATGAAGATACACATACCGGGCAGAGTTTGCTTCCTTTGCAGGAACCAATTCCAGACTTGTCAGATTGCCGTCGTGATCGAACTGTTGGGTAGTCTTGAGCTGGGGGTGCTTGGTCACAACGGCACGAACAAACCCGACCAATTCAAAACGATCGAGGTCGCTCTTGGCCGAGCTTGTGGCAGGGCTTGCAACGACAAGCCAGCAGAGCGCAACGACAACGAACAGCGGCCGGCTGGTGCGTGGATTCATGAACATGAAGTCGAGACAGCATCCTGCATGCTTACTTCCCCTTCATCCTCCCCCGCATTTCTGACATCATCCCTTCAAGGTCCGCTTCCGCCTTTGCACGGTCGCTGACCAACTGGTCGAGATCATAGGGGCGATGTGGCGTCGAATCCAAGCGATCAGATTTTGCCGGTGGTTGACTGGGTGCAACCTGTTTGGGAACCGGAACGGCTCTTCCTGGCAGCGGAACTGATGGCGCGGCCGGCACGTCTGTCATCGGACTTGTTTGTCCCGTCGGCACTGTCACTCCTCGAGCCGCCTTCACACCGACGCCTTGCTCCCGAAGCCATTGCGCAGCGACGTTGGATTTGAGCGAGAAGCTGATGCTCGTGATCGGGAGTCCGTCTGGAGCCACACGGACGATGGCTGTATTGACCCCGACCATATGCCCTTCACCATCCAGCAAGGGTCCGCCGGAATTTCCGCGATTCAGTCCGGTCTCTGTTTGAAACACATGCTTGCCGGGGACTCCATTGAAGTTATCGACCTCTGCACTGATGACACCGGTCGTGAGCGTCCAGAGCCCCCCCTGTTCCGGGTGGCCAATGGCGACCACTCGGTCGCCGATTCGCTCCTGCGATGACTCGCTGAAGGCGACGACTGGGAGTGCGGACGGTGCTCCGTCGAGTTTCAGGAGGGCAAGATCGAGCGGCGTAGAAAACGCGACGACTCTGGCGCGCATCATCCGGGACAGATCGACCTTTGAATCGCCGGTCACACGCGCCGGTTTGAGAAACACAGAGAGGCGTGGATAGGGTTTCCCTGTGCGCTCTTCGATGACCACATGGGCATTGGTCAGGACCAGCCCGTCGGCCTGAATAATTGAGCCTGTCCCGCCGCTCCCGGTTCTCCCGCCTTCTGAATGTCCCATGACCAGGACCACAGCGGGCGAAGCCTGTTCGTAGATTTCACGCGGCGAGAGATCTTTTGATTGGACCGTTACAGCCCAGCCTCCAATCATCACGACGAGAACGAATAACCGCACGAGCCTCATCGTTGATAGCCTCCTGCCACGTTGTTCACGAAGTCTTTTTCCCCGCCTTATCGACTGAACTCCGAGGCACGCTTTTCATTATATGTGACACTGTGCCTGGAGACCACCGAGGTGATAACTTTATCGCACCCCCTCTGGCATCGGCCGACGGAAAGAAACCTCTATGCGTCTCGTTAAGTCCTTCCCCAACTCGATAAAGACCTTCTCCACCCATCGATAGGAGACAACCGCGAGAGGCACGGTCAGAGCCACCGAAACGATTCCCAGCAGTCCATGCCAGACGATTGGATAGGTCGACAATGCCTGGGTCGACACTAGACGGAACAGTCCGACGCCGACCAGGTAGTGAACGATGAAGTGGAACAGATAGAAGCTGTACGACAGGCGTCCCAGGGCACGAATGCCTCTCCAATCCAGCACAAGCCACCACTTCAATGCGGGTTGATAGACGACACACGCCAGAAGCGTCATGGCGCATATTCCCTCGACAAAGGGAGTGATGACGGCATATCCCGTTCCAAAGAGTAGATGGCGCGCGGCACCAAAGGCGACCAGGCTGCTCCCTAAGCACATTTCGAGGCCCGCGGGAGACGTCCTCATCGCCGAGACCAACCAAGGCCCCCATTCGGGGAGCATCAACCCGAGGTAAAACGCAAACACCCATTTTTCGGTGCTGGTGTCGTGCCCGTTGGTAGACAACCACATCAGTAACGCCAGAACCGCCATGTTGCCACTTGGAGGAATGCTCCGGTTAATCAGGTGAAGGATCGGCAACAGCAGCGCCACTTCCATCTCGATCTTTAGTGTCCAAATTACAGGGTTCATTTGATTACTGACGAAAAACAGGTTGGCAAAGAAATCGGCTGCCTGGGGAACACGGTACAAAGGCTGGAACATGAGACTCGCGCCCACGTAATCAGGGGCAGGGTAAATCAGCGGCAACCAAGCTTGAACCAGCAAGAGAGAAAGAATCAGCGCGGGATAAATTCTCAACGCCCGTCGGATGAGAAACGAGACGCTGCTTCGCACAATCTCATCCTTCTGCCTGTCTAATGACAACCCCAAAACCACACCGCTGATCACGAAGAAGAGAGAGACGGCCGCCCCGCCGTTGAATAGTGCCAATACGACTTTGGTCGCCAATGCCTGGAGCCCCTGGACATCGGCGATGTTGAGGCACCAAAGATCTTCATGGCCATCAACAACAAAGACCAACTGACTGTGACAAATCGCCACCATGAGGGCAGCCAATCCACGCAGAGATTCCAC
>DATIFR010000171.1:0-1372 GCA_035455145.1 Nitrospira sp. | reverse complement strand
ATGAACGCAAGCGGAGCGTCATCGGACGAGCAGCCCGATCAATCAGGCAACTGACCGCCATGTTTGATGTCCTCGTCACCGGAGACGGCGAAGTGGCTGTCTTCGAAGCGCTCCAGGATTCACCTCCAAAAATCGTGGATGGCGACGATCCGAAGTCACAGTTATTCCTCAACAATGCGGCGCTAGAGGAAATGCCGTTTCCGGCACGTCATCTGGTTGATGTATCAACCTATCAGTACAGCATCGATGGGACGAGAGCTCTCTCCATGATTGCACAACTTGGCTGTCCTTTCGGCTGTGGATTCTGCGGGGGCAGGATGAGCCCGTTTCTACGCCGGGTCCGTACCCGCTCATCTGAGAATATCGTCAAGGAGATGGTTCATCTCCATCATACGTACGGCGTCTCAGGGTTCATGCTGTATGACGACGAATTGAATGTGAACCCCAAGCTCGTTTCGTTGATGAGCCTGATTGCTAATACTCAACAGCAACTCGGGGTCGAATTCCGTTTGCGTGGCTTTATCAAGGCCGAGCTGTTTACCGACGAACAGGCTGCCGCGATGTATCAGGCCGGCTTTCGCTGGATCCTCGTGGGCTTCGAGTCGGGCCATCCGCGAATACTTGATAACATTCAGAAGAAGGCGACCCGGGACGACAATACACGCTGCATGGAGATTGCGCGGCGGCACAACTTGAAGGTGAAGGCCCTCGTGTCACTGGGGCATCCGGGAGAATCAGAGGAGACGATACGCGCTACCCGTGACTGGCTTATCGACGTCCGTCCGGACGATTTCGATGCGACAGTGATTACGACCTACCCGGGAACGCCCTATTTCGATGAAGCCGTGGAGACGATGCCGGGAATCTGGAGCTATACGTGTCCGGGAAACCAGGATCGGCTGCACAGCGTGGAAGTGGACTACCGCCATGTCGCCGACTATTACAAAGGCGTTCCAGGAAACTATACGGCGTTTGTTTACACCGACGAGTTGACAAGCGAACGACTCGTCGGCCTTCGTGACTGGTTGGAGGCTGATGTGCGCCGGACGCTCGCGATTCCGTTCAACGATGCCAACCCAGGCCTTCGCTACGAACACTCCATGGGGCAGAGCGGACTCCCTCCATCGATCCTCCGGACCTCGGCCCCGATGTCCGCACGCGTGACTCATAAGACCATCCGGCTGTTGTCCTCCGGAGGATAGTCGGAATCAGAACGCTTGGTCTCGGTTTCTGAAAGTGTTCGCGCTATTGTGATCGACGCCATGTCAAAAGAAGATCCGTATACGACGACTGTTTCAACCTTCGTCCTCGCAGCCCTCGTTGTCATTCTCGGCACTGCCTTCATTGATCCGTCCCGACTCCCCTTGCTTGT
>DATIFR010000170.1:0-5074 GCA_035455145.1 Nitrospira sp. | reverse complement strand
GCTCATGGGGCACTCCCTCAGGATAATGGAGAAACCACGGTTGATCAGGCATGAAGCGCTCCGTTTTGGTTGGCCCAAGAAAGTCTTGCCACTACCACTCTCCGTTCGAGAGACCCGGGCAGGGCTCGAAGCGTTTGCCATACTTCATGGCCAACGATTCTAATTGCCGGGTTACGTCTCCTGGCGTCATGGTTTCCCGAGCCCAGGTGAGAAGTCCCCCACGAAACGCGGGAAACCCGATTCCATACGTCAGGGCAAAATCCACTTCCCAGGGATGCTCCACGATCTTGTCCTGCAAGCACCGCACAGCTTCGTCGACCATTGGAAGAAACAGGCGCTGATGAAGGATGTCGTCGGAGACGGGGCCGGCATCCGAAGGGTTTGCGCGACGATAGTTCGCAATCGCGTCGAGCGCCTGCACATTCTCTTTTCCTGCTTTCCAAAATGTGATCGACGACTTCTTCTCCGGAAGGAAGTTCCTCAGCAGCGTATCACGCGACTCGATCCGAGATCCCAGGACGGCGAGCGAGGTCAGCACGTGCACGGCGACGGGAAGCCCGATCAGATCGAGCAGTTCCAGCGGACCCATGGGATGCCCGCTGTCCACTGCCATACCGAAACTCTTAGCCACATGATCAATGCGCCGGATCGGGATGCCCTCACCCACCATGATCACGGCCTCTGCCAGATAACGTGACAGAATTCTGTTCACGAGGAATCCCGGTCCGTCACTCACCACGAGTGGGAACTTGCCAAGCTGTTTGGCGAGGCTAGAGGCCCATGCGAGGGCCCTGTCGGATGTGAAGGGTGCGCGCACCACTTCGACCAACTGCATTTTGGCGACAGGGTTGAAGAAATGGAGTCCCACGCACCGCTCATGATGGACAGCCTTCACGGCAATGTCGGCCAAGGTATATGACGAGGTATTCGTGGCGAATATCGCATCGGGGCGTGCCTCCGATTCAAACTCCGCAAGCACCGCACGTTTCACATCCAGTTTCTCCGACACGGCTTCGATGACAAGGGACGCGGCGCTCACATCCCTCATGCGCGTGGTCGGAGCAATCCGCATGACCCGATAGCGCAGATCGGAGGGAAGAATGATCTTTTTCCGGACCTGGGTCGTTTGAGTTTTATGAATCTTTCCCATCGCCGTCGCAAGAATGTCCGAAGCCACATCTCGCAACACCACCGAATAGCCTTTTTCGGCGAGCTGCCCCGCGATTTGTGAACCCATCAATCCGGCTCCCAGTACACCGATACGCATCGCCGCCTCTGGGACAGAGGCAACCTTCCGTTTCACTTCCTCACCGGCCAGGAACAAACCAACGAGGTGTGCGGAAATCGTGCTGGCCATGAGATCGAGAAGGAGAGGCTTTTCGACCGTGAGCGAACCTTCCTGAATGCTCAAACGCATCCCTCGCTCCACTGCGTCGATGGCACGGAGCGGAGCCGGATAGAAATGCCGAACGCGCTTGATGACCTGTCGCCGCGCGTAGAGACACAGCAGCGAACGAAGACCGGGCAGGCTCAGGAACCGCTGGCTTGCCCGGAGAGGCCGTCGTCGGAACGGAGTTGAACAGAGGGCGCGGGCTTGCGCAATAGCAGCTTGAACCAGGGCTTCACGTTGAATGTCTTCCAACGTCCTGAGACGGGACGGAATAGAGGTCACCATGCCTTCGATGAGCCCCATTCGCAGAGCCTGTCGGGGAAAAACCATCCTCCCCGTGGTGATCATGTCCAATGCCGCCGGTAGGCCGACCAGCCGTGGTAGCCGTTGAGTGCCGCCGAACCCGGGCAAAATGCCCAGTTTGACTTCCGGCAGGGCGAAGCAGGTTTTCGGATGGCTACTGGAAACGCGTACATGACAGGCCAGCGCCAACTCAAGTCCACCACCCAGACAGGCGCCTTCCACTGCGGCGACAAAAGGTTTTGGCGATCTGCCCATCGCAACAAAGAGCTCATGGGCCGTGGTCACGAGTTGCTCGATCTCCTGAAAGGAGCGTCGTTGTTGCGCGTCGTGCATCTGCTTCAGATCGGCTCCCGCGCAGAAATTTCCTTCCTTCAAGCTCATCAGCACGACGCCCTTGACGGTGGAAGATTGCTCGGCAAACTGTACGATCTCCTGCCATTGCGACAGGCTCTCTACATTGAGCACATTGACCGGTTTGCCGACGTAATCAAAACCTGCAAGCAGGATCCCTCCGTCAAGAACTGCAGTTTTGAAGTGCTCGGACTCGCCGTAACCGCTGGGAAAGGTGATGGAGTCCCTGAACATGGCTATTTCCTCTCCAAGATCATCGCCACACCCTGTCCCCCTCCGACGCAGGCGCTGATCAGTGCCCGCTCGGCATTCCGTCTTTTGAGCTCGAACAGGGATGTCATGGCCAAGCGCAGACCGGAGACGCCAACGGGATGACCGAGTGCGATTGCCCCGCCATGCGGGTTGAGATCGTCGGTCGGGATTTCGCCAAGACGCTTCGTCCATCCGTAATGCCCAAACTTTCGTTCCATCAGGGATGACGAGTCCAGAATCCGGCAGATTCCCAGTACGACTGATGCAAAGGCCTCGTTGATCTCATGTACCGCGCAATCCTTCAGGGTCAGGCCAGCCTTAGACAAAACCTTCGCAATGGCCCCGACGGGAGCCAAGCCCATGCAAGCCGGCTCATACCCAATATCGGCGTAGTCTTTCACATATCCGAGAATCGGCAAGCCGAGAGACTTGGCCTTGCTCTCCTCCATGAGCAGCATGGCAGCGGCTGCGTCCGTAATTTGCGAGGCGTTCGCCGGTGTCACCGAGCCGTGGTACCTGTCGAAGACAGGTTTGACGTCACGAAACGTCTCTAGACTGGCATCCTCACGAATTCCATTGTCCCGCTCGACATAGGTGCCTCGCTCGGAAACGTACATAGGCACGACCTCGTCCGCGAACAGTCCGTTCTTCCATGCCTGCGCGGCACTCCTATGCGACCGAACAGAAAACGCGTCTTGGTCAGCGCGCGTAATACCAAGAGACGGATCTTTTGCAATATTTTCTGCCGTAAGCCCCATGATGAGATCGCACATCGGATCCGTGAGACCCATCACTAACCCCACCCGTGGCGGATAGCGCTTCAAATTGAGGAGCTTGGGAAGGAGGGCAAGAGCACTGGCAGTGCGTTCCCCAAAGCTTCTGGCTTTGCCGTATTGCAGAACATGGCTTGCAACCGTGCGGTTGTATTCGATCGAGATTCGGCTCATGGCCTCCATCCCGATTGTGAGTACCGTGTCGGCATCACCACTTCTGATGCGCAGGCTCGCATAGTAGAGTGCCGTTACTCCGGAGCCGCAATTTTTCCCCGCGACCGTATCGGCAGGAATCGTCGCAGGGAGGCCACCGGTGACGGCTGCGACACGCGTCGGATTCACCGCGTGCGTCGGCGTCGCCACATTGCTTCCCAACACACAATCGATCGTATTGAGAGGGAGATTCCAACGATGACAACGCGTGATCAATTCGCGGACGACCCACGCGCCAAGCACTTCCGCATCCGTTTCGCGAAAGTCCGTTCCTTCCTTGCAGAGGGGAGTACGAAATCCGTCGACGACAACGACATTGCGCATCGTACAATCTCCGTCTCATATCCGGAGAAGAACTATCACTCGCCGATGCTCTATCTATGAACATGGTACCATGGAAATGGTGCTTCGCCTCGCTTTTCGGAACCCTGGACCAATCCCGCATTCGAGGGGGAAAGTAATCCTTCTGAGCATCAGACAATGAGGGTGTGAATGGTGGTAAGCTAGCCAGGATTAGGCAGCTCCAGCCATGGTCGCCAGAGGAACGCTGCGTATGAGAAAGTCGGATGTATTTGAAGGCTCTGTGGCGATCGCTGAAACCGCCCGCGACAAGGCTTCCTATACCGGTTTTCTTGCAGGCCTCTTCGAAACTGATGTCCGATGGGACCTCTTTACCTCGATCGGCATCCCTCAAACGAGTCCGTCCGCCCTGGAATTTCTTGAACGATTCAAGGCCGCCCTTCTCCCCCTGGATCCCGACCGAGTAGACAGCGAAGGTGAACTGCCCGAGTCGCTGTTAAAAGACTTCGCCCAACTCGGCGCGTTCGGCATCAAGATCCCAAGGCGCTTCGACGGCCAGGAGTTTACCCAATACGAGTATCAGAAAGTCGCCACCCTATGCGGAAGCTTTGACGCCTCGCTGACGGTGCTGTTGTCGGCAGCGCAATCGATCGGCGTCCCCGAGCCGCTACGCCTCTTCGGAACAGAAGAGCAGAAAGCCAAGTATCTTCCCCGGCTCGCGAGGGGAGAAATTTCAGGGTTTGCGCTCACGGAACGCAACGTGGGCTGCGATATCTCAAAAGTAGAAACTTACGCGGTCCGCGTCACAGAGAACGGAAAGACCGTCGCCTATCGCCTCACAGGAGAAAAGTTCTTTATTACGAATTCTGCCAAGCAGGATGGCGAGTTTTTGTCTTCCATGCTGGTCGTCATCGCAAGAATCGTGGATCGTCCAGAGGAACTCCAAAACCCCAAAGCGCAGAAACGATATGGCGCCTTCATCGTTGAAACACAATGGCCCGGGTGTTCCGTCACTCGCCTGCGGTTCGAAGGCGTCAGAGCGATTTATAACGGCATCCCGACGTTCAACAACGTATACGTCCCGATTGAAAATCGCCTGGGCAGTGAAGAGGACGGTCTGAGAATCGCCCTCGCCACACTCACCGTGGGCCGCCTAACGCTTCCCGCCGCCTGTTTGGGGGGCCTTAAACAGTGCCTCTCCGTGATGCGCTGGTGGGGGCGGACCCGCGTGCAGTGGAACAAACCCATCGGCGAGCATAATCTGATCGGAGAAAAACTCTGCCGGGCCGCAGCCTCTACGTTGGCGCTTGAGGCAGTGATGGCCTTCTGCGGAGCTTGGGCGAACAAGAAAGGGGATCTTCGGTTGGAGTCGGCGGCAGCCAAAATTATCGGAAGCGAGTGGTACTGGGAGGCGGTCAACGACCTCTTTCAAGTACGCGGGGGACGCGGATACATGACCGTTGAGGCACAGCGTAAGAGCGGCGAACCTGCC
>DATIFR010000169.1:0-1776 GCA_035455145.1 Nitrospira sp. | reverse complement strand
GATGCTCCGGATTCCGAGGATGGCTATACAATTCGCTCGGCCTGCCGCGACATATGTGGTCGGCGCGACAGCGACATTTTGGTTTCTTGAGCGATTGGCCACCTTCGGACTTTGAGTTTGTCGAAAATGGGACGCGAGCGTTCGCTATTAGCCCAAAGCAGACATGACGGTTTGCGCCGCACACGTCCGCTTTTGGAGGTAATGCGCACATGACCGTTTGCGGGAATCCGCTTTCGCGGTCGCTATTGGGGGGTGAAGCGGACACGCCATCTGATAACGTAGAGAATCTTTCGCACTTTCAGGATTGACGGCTTCTTCTAGAATGAAGGAGCAACCGATGAGTGACGAGAAGAGCATGGGCCAGGTCATCCAGATTGATGAGGCTCGGATCCGGGACCATCTCGGGGAGATGGTGCGCGGGACGGTCGAAGAGACGCTGAACGCGATGCTGGATGCCGAAGCTGACCAGCTATGCGGCGCAGGGCGCTATGAGCGTAGCAAAGCTCGACAGGATACCCGTGCGGGCAGCTATGAACGGACGCTGCACACGAAGGCGGGCGACGTCAGCCTCAAGGTTCCGAAACTGCGGCGTCAGACGTTTGAGACGGCCATTATTGAGCGCTATCGCCGGCGGGAGAGCTCAGTCGAGGAAGCGCTGATCGAGATGTATCTGGCCGGCGTTTCTGTTCGACGTGTGGAGGACATTACGGAAGCTCTCTGGGGCACACGGGTGAGCCCGAGCACCGTGTCGAACCTCAACAAGAAGATCTACGCCAAGATCGAAGCCTGGCGGAACCGGCGCATCGAGGGCGAGCATCCGTACCTGTATTTGGATGGGATCGTGATGAAGCGCAGCTGGGCGGGCGAGATCCGCAATGTCTCTCTGCTGGTGGCCAGTGCTGTCAATTCGGAAGGATTTCGGGAGATTCTCGGCATCTGTGAGGGCGCCAAGGAAGACAAATCCGGCTGGTCGGCGTTTCTGCGTCATCTCGTCGACCGCGGTCTCAAAGGCGTTCAGCTGATCATTTCCGATGCCTGCCGCGGCCTCCTTGAGAGCGTCGCGGAGTATCTGCCCGAGGCAAGCTGGCAACGGTGCATGGTTCATTTTTACCGCAATGTTTTCAGCCATGTGCCGGCGACAAAGGTCCGCGAAGTCAGCCATATGCTCAAAGCCATTCATGCGCAGGAAAGCCGGGACGCAGCGGAGAAGAAGGCAAAAGAAATCATCGGCGAGCTACGGGCCGGCAAGATGAGCAAGGCTGCTGATCTCGTCGAGCAGGCTGTCCCCGAGACCCTGACCTACTATGCCTTTCCCGATATTCACTGGCAGAAGATTCGCACTAACAATCCATTGGAGCGGATCATGAGAGAGATCCGGCGACGGACAAGAGTTGTTGGCGCATTTCCGGATGGTCAGTCCTGTCTCAATCTGGCTGCAGCTCGGTTGCGCTACATCGCAGGAACGGCATGGTCAGCGAAGCGCTATATGAACATGCGGCCACTCCACGAGCGGCAGTTCTCTGAAACCGGAGCCGTCGCCTGATCAAATGTGCGAAAGAATCTAGACGCTACCCGGCCACCTATTGTATTGATTAAAGTTGTCGCTGGTTTTTCATAAAATCTGACGATTAGCGACGTCGTCAAACGTCACGCGGGTACGCATACGCCACACACCGTCGCCACGGTTGCTGCTGCCTTTACGCACGGTGGGCTATCATGCGCTCGCCATGGCAGACCTCAGGGTCACATGCACATATGCGGCGCGATCTACGAGGT
>DATIFR010000168.1:0-1566 GCA_035455145.1 Nitrospira sp. | reverse complement strand
TGGAACTGCCGCCGCCTTTCTTGACATGGAGATTCCCGTCGGCCTGCCGATCGAACAGCACGCCCAACTCGATCAACCACTTTGCAATCGAAGGGCCCTCTTCGACCATCACCTTGAGCAGGTCATGGTCGTTCTGCATGTGGCCGCCCTTGAGCGTGTCGATGAAATGGGTGATCGGAGAATCTTCGGGCGCGACCGAGATCTGCATCCCCCCCTGCGCCATGACGCTGTTGGAATCCCCCAGCCGCAATTTGGTGGCCAGGATGACTTTCGAGCCGGCATGGTGCGCGTGCAATGCCGCCGCACAACCCGCTCCACCGCCTCCGACGACCAACACATCAGTCGTATAGTGAGGCGTCAAATCAATGTCGTCGCCAATCGGGCTGTCGCCTTCGAGCAGTGCCGCCAATTCCACGACGGTTTTCTCGTCGGCATTGGGACCGAATCGAATGGGTCGATAGGCGCTGGCGCGGTAGTCGGGATGATGCTTGTGAATCAGCTGGTCGCGGTCGGCAGGAGAAAACTTCGGAATAGTTTGCTTGCGTCGAGCATCCCGGGTCTTGTGCACGATTTGTTGAAGCGCGTGAATGTCCATAATTTTCAGGCTAGGGCCAGAGGCACGAGGCTAGAGGAACTGCACGAATAATTTCAGAGGATCCTCGACTTCCCTCTCGCCTCTCGCCCCTTGCCTCATGAAGTTATTTCACCGTCGCACAGTGATCGGCCAGTTCTTTCTCGCTCATCTTGAGGATCTTTTTCCACTCGTCGTTGAATCTGCCGTCCCGAATCTCCTTGATCCGCGTATCCAGCCCCACCGGCTTCTCCGTGAAATGCGCGCCTTGAGCGCGACTGACGTAGAGCGCGACGAGGTTCGGCGCAATGTCGGCGATGCAGACCGGCGTGCACATGCCGCACATGACACAATCCATGAACATTTCCGAGACGCCTTTGAAGTCGCCAAACACGGCTTTCCAGACCCCTTCACGCACGTCGATCTTCTGCGGGCAGGCCTCCGTGCAGGCATTGCAATTCCGACAGAGCGGCGCTTCGGGGTAGAGATTGAACAGGTCCTGCTTCGGATCTTTCAACGACTGAATGTCGTAGAGGGCCTTGCGAGCCGGAAACGGCGGCATGATCGTGAACGACATCCCGTCCTGTACCGCCGTTTGACAGGCCAGGCAGGTCCGGACTTTTGGATCGTCCTTGGTCCGGTAGTAGGTTGCACAAGCGCCGCAGAACCCGCCGAGACAGCCGGCGCCACGGACGACTTCCTGGCCCGTGTACCAGAGGGCCTTGATGACGGTGATCCCTTCCGGCACTTCGTATTTCTTGCCGGAGATTTCGATCGAGACCAACCGAGGCTTCATCACCTCGGGCTGATCAATAATGTTGGTATCTTCTTGTGCCATGTTCCTCGAACCAGTAAGGGGTGAAGGGTAAGGGGTTAGTGGTCAGAGCCAGCTAATCTCTCGTCACACTTTACCCCTTACTCTCTACCGTATGCTAGGCGATCGCGTCGATGATCGCGTTCAAGGTCGCGCTCGGACGCATCGCCTTCGACGCCTT
>DATIFR010000167.1:0-1466 GCA_035455145.1 Nitrospira sp. | reverse complement strand
GTCCGTTGCAAAGACGGCACGAGCTTTGAAGTCGAGAAGCTGCTTGTCTCGGTGGGCCGCGGATTCAACAGCCGGGGGATTGGTTTGGATCGAGCCGGTGTCCAGACAGGGCGGCGTGGCGATATCCTCGTGAATGAACGGTTGGAAACAAATGTGCCAGGAATTTACGCGATCGGTGATGTCACGGGAAAGGCGATGTTGGCCCATGTCGCTTCGGCGCAGGGAAAGGTGGCGGTCGAAAACATTATGGGCCACGAGTCGATGATCCGCTATGATGTCATTCCCGCCGGCATTTTTACCTTGCCCGAGATCGGTCGTGTCGGACTGACCGAGGCCCAAGCACGTGAGCGGGCGGAAGCCAATGGAGAAGAGCCAACTACCAGCCTCAAGATTGGTCGGTTTCGTTATGCGGGGTTGGGCAAGGCGCAGGCGACTGGAGAGATTACTGGCTTCTGGAAAGTCATCAGTGAGGCATCCAGTGGACGAATTCTCGGGGTCCATATGCTCGGCGCCCATGCGGCGGATCTTATTCATGAGGCAGCCCTTGCTATGCAAGTTGGCGCCACAGCGACACAAGTTTCCGAGATGATCCATGCCCATCCGACATTTGCCGAAGGGTTCATGGAAGCCGCCGAAGATGTGGACGGGAAGGCAATACATCAGGTTCGGAAGAGGTCCAGCTGATGGTCTCCTCCTTGCTCCTCAAACTGGTGATGCTCGCAGCGACGATGAGTGTCGTCTTCTGGATTGGCTGGAGTGTTCCGCAGTCTCGTTATGCTGATGCCCATCGTGGGGGAAACGCGCAAGCGAACGAACATTCTTCTGTGCCATTACCGCCGAGTGAACAATCAACAGCCGTCACGGAGACTTCGCTCGCGGGCTTCTCGAATACACCGCGTCCGATGCAAGTTCCTTCACGGTCTCTACTTGCGACGCTTGATCTGAATCGGGCAAGTGAGCAGGAGCTTGAAGCGCTTCCCGGTATCGGCCCTGTTCTCGCCGAGCGGATTGTCGAATATCGGCATGCACGAGGGACCTTTCATGATGTCGAACAGTTGCGAAAGGTGAAAGGGATTGGCAAGAAGAAATTCGAACGCCTCCGCACGTTAGTCCATGTGGCTCCGGCGAAGGCTCCGGTGCGGGAAGGCAGAGAAGCGACATGAGCGAGCTGGTTCGTCAACTTGATCTGATCCTTCGCGGTGCCGTCGAGGTCATTCACCAGGCCGAGCTCGAGTCGAAGCTGACTCGCGCATTGAAGGAGCATCGTCCCCTCCGTGTGAAAGCCGGTTTCGATCCAACGGCCCCCGATCTTCACTTGGGGCATACGGTCCTGATTCACAAGCTGAAGCACTTTCAGGATCTTGGCCACCAGGTCATTTTCTTGATCGGGGATTTTACCGGGATGATCGGTGATCCCACCGGCGTGTCAGAGACGAGAAAAGCGTTGACCAAGGAGCAGGTGCAGG
>DATIFR010000166.1:0-6080 GCA_035455145.1 Nitrospira sp. | reverse complement strand
ATGGATGCCACGAAAGACATCGCGGCCCAGCAGGAAAGCATGCGCCGTCTCGTCGACGAAGCGCTCACAGATTACAAACCCAGGCGGGGAACCCATGGTCGACGCTCATTATTTTGGCGACGGTTTGACGTACCTAAATCCGAGTGACCTCAAAGGCAAGCTGATTGCCATCGAGGGCACGGACGGGGTCGGCCGGTCGACCCATATTGAATTACTCCAGGAATGGCTGGAAGTGCAGGGCTATGGAGTGATCACCACCGGCTGGACCAGGTCCAACCTCATGTCCAAGACGATCGAAATGGCCAAAGAGGGCAACATTCTCGACCGGTGGTCCCTCAGCCTGCTCTACGCCACGGATTTTGCCGATCGCCTGGAGCATCAGATCATTCCCGCGCTGCGATCCGGCTTCATCGTGCTCGCCGACCGCTACATCTACACCGCCTTCGCGCGGGACTATGTCCGCAGCAACGACCGCAAATGGATCAGAGACGTCTTCGGCTTTGCGCTGGTGCCTGATCTGGTCTGCTACCTTCGCATCGACGTGGAAACGCTCGTCCTGCGGGTCATCGAAACCAAGGCGATGAACTATTGGGAATCCGGCATGGACCTGCGGCTGGGGAACGATCTCTACGACAGCTTCAAAAAATACCAGTCGCTCCTCATCGAAGAGTTCGACAAAATGACGGAGGAGTTTAAGTTCGAGGTCGTGGACGCCCGCAAATCCCCCGAAGAAATCCAGGACGAATTGCGGACCAAGATCCAGCAGCTCCTGACCAAGGAAGGACTCGCCCAGCTATCGATCCCGGCAGCGGCTGAACGAGCGTAAGAGTTCGCCTCAGCCTTGCCCTCACTGCTCTTTGGCTTCTACCTTCGCCTGTTTTTTCCCCACAGCCCGCAACTGCGCCGGCCCCATCCACCAACGCAAGATCCCATGGCCCGGCTTCGCCGGCACAGGCATCTCGATCAGGCAGGCGCCGCCCTTCTTGAAGGGAAAGGCCTGCGAGGACTTTCCCGTCAACATCACGCTGGCCGCCGCACTCAAATGCGGTTCATGGCCGGTGATCACCACGCAGGATTTGCCGGGCAAATCGTGCAGCAGCACAAGGAGTCGTTCCGGCTCCGCACCAGGCAGCAGTTCCTCCACCCGCCGGATCGAAGCACGCAGGGCGAACGTCGTCTGAAGAATTCTGGCCGTTTCGACCGCACGAACGAGCGGGCTCGAGAAAATATGGGTCGGCTGCACATCCAGCCATTTCAATCCGGCCGCAATCTGTTCGACACGTTTCGCGCCTCGGTCGGTCAGCGGGCGATCGGCATCCGTTCCTTCCCATTCATCCCGCTCAACGGCAATACCATGCCGAACCAAAATGCAATCCATCGACACTCCTTTCGCTCACACCGTCAGAGAATTCAGCAGCCCGACCCCAACGAAGCGGGCTCGAATCGAATCCAAGATCAGGTGTCGCAGGTCCAATCGAAAGGGCGCCAGCGACTCTCCTTCCAAATAGCGATCCACAGTCGGCGGTAACCGCCGCCACCAGGCCTGAGCAGCCTGCCTCGCTCCCTCGGCCGAATCGCCGCCCTGCGCGAGCACCTTCCCGACCTCCTGCTCAAAAAACCCTACATGCCCCTCTTCATCCTCAAGGATGGATCGCAAGTCGGGCTGCACCTGCACCAGCAATTTGGCGAACTCGAGCCCCAGCGTCTCATACCCGTAGAGCTGAACGACCAACGCCCACCATTGGCTGGGCACTCGGGGAAGCTTCTCCCTGGCATGCGACCGCACCCCCAGCCGCACTTCAAACTCCTGAAGATGCTTCGCTTCTTCCTCCTCATGCCGCCGCAGAAATTGAAGCACACCGGGCGGAACGTCCTTCGCCTGAGCCGCCCGAACCGACCACAAAGCCATCGCCTCGGCTTTGAGAAACCGTTCGAGCAAATCAGACTCGCAAGAGGAAGAAAGATGAACCGGCATGGTCTAATTGTAATAAGGAATAGAGATCAGTCTGCAACCCGATTGTCTTACCTACGTGGAAGGATTTGGAATCCCTCCCCTCGTGCAGCTTCCCGCAACCGGTGGTCGAGACTGATGAGGGCATGATGAATGGGATCTCCCTGACACCACACCAGAGCTGCGGCTAACTGCAGCGCGTCTGCTGCCCGCAATGGATGGAGGCGCAGCACCCGTCCTGCTTGTTCCCGCACCAGCATGCTTGGCTCCACCTCCGTCCAGCTGCTCATGAGAGCCCGTAATATCGTTTGCGCCTGTTCTTCTTCCACGGCACTGAGCCCATCCTCTCTTCTCAGGCGTGCCAATGCAGATAGACACTCGACCGGCGAACCCCACCAGGCCACAATCGATTCGTCTTCTTGAGCGAGCTTCCTCAGAGCGCTGCTTTGCTGCTCCTGCAGACACAATGGGATCAAGGCAGAGGCATCTCAAAACTTCATCGTCCTTCGGCCCGCTCTGCAAGGAGCGCCCGGAGCGCGCGCCGCTTACGATCCTTGGGGCGTGGAAGTTTCCAAAATCCAGCCGGCAGCTTGCCCCTACCGACACGAACCAATCCGGCACGCGCAAGCTCGTCCATTTGACCAATCGTGCTGCCATTGTCCTTCATCAAAGGCACAAGTTTGGCAATGGGCTTGCCCCGCTCCATGACAACCACCTCACCGCCGGCCTTTACTCTTGCCAAGCAGGCGCTCAACGTGGCCTTCAATGTCGAAACCGCCGTGCGTTTCATCAAAAGACCTCCTTGATCTCGTGCATGTGACCAATATAGTCCCTTGGGAGAAGTCTCACAAGAAACACTCCTCCTTTGCCTGGGCCGCCCGGACCGACCACAAGGCCATCGCCTCGGCTTTGAGAAACCGTTCGAGCAAGGCTGTCTCGCACGAACCAGGCAGCACGATCTCCGTCCGTTTCATCGAGCGAGTGTACCCAAAACCTGGAGCAAGAACCAACAGCCAACTCCGGGTTCGATGAGGCCGGCGTGGCTCAAAAGGAAGCCCCTCGTATTAATACCGGTAAACCATAGAAAAGGCTCATTATTTGGATCGTTTCTGATTCAATCAGGATCGTTTTCGACTCAGACCATCCAAGGTGAGCGATCTGCTAGAGCAAAATGACGGAAAGAGACGAACACGAAAAATATCAATCCAGCACAAGCGTTTCCTCGCTTTTTCATTCGAATCACCAACTGTAAATGGTTCTGGCCTGTCGATTGCAGAGCTGTAGGATAAATTCTTGTGAACGAAAGCCCATGCAAATCCAGTGGGTGGGACATAAATAGATGCTTTTTCACTCCAAATCATACTGCCGTCATCACAAACGAATGGGGGGACGCCGATGAAAACGCTGAGCGACACGCCCTTGGTTCTGAATGAGCGAAAGCCGGCACAGACCATGCCGCAACATCCCTCAACAGGAGTCGTCCTCTTCAACAGCATTGGGCAGCTCCTGTTCATGAACCACGAAGCCCAGCTGTTCATCAGGCAACTGCAACCGCCGTCAAACAGGGAAAACGGCACCTGCCTCATCCCGGAAGATATCCACACGATCGTGCGCGATCTCATTGATCGGCTGATGCATTGCGACCACCCCAAAGACTGCGAAGCCATCCAAGTCGAGCGCCTGTGCTTCGCAGCGGACCAACGGCTGTTACTCCGCGGGCTCTGCATCCCCGATGAACCGCTCGCCAGGAACAGCCGCTTCCTGATCATTCTGGAAAAACTCAACCAGAAACTCGAGTGCCCGGACAGTAACATCCAGCAACGCTATCACCTGACCGAGCGTGAACAGATGGTGATCATTTACCTCATGCTCGGCTTTACCAACAAGGAGATCGCGAATCGACTCAACCTCAGCGAGTACACCGTCAAAGAGCATCTCAAGCGGATCATGCACAAAACCAAAACCACAACCCGCACAGGATTGTTGGCCCGCATGATCTTCCCGACGCCGCAAGGCGCCATCCCCGGACTCCTGTCCGAACCGTTGGGGGCAGTGGCGTCACCGGCCTCCTTGAGGCTGAAGCCGCTCAATGCGATCGCCTAACACGTCCAGGAGAAAAGGAATTGGCCATGGATTTCGCCATTCTTCTCGTCGTGGGCAACACTCTCTTAGCCGTCTTCATCTACCTGATCGTGACCCGCATCTGGCAAGACTGAGATGCGCGCCAGGTGAAGCGTCTGACGATGAAGCAGGGTGACTGCTGGAGAGACCAGGGAAACGAGGTCTGACTCAGGGCCTCGAATGAGAAATGACTTCGGTGTGGAGCCGACCTAGGGGAATCGGCTAGCAAGCGATAGCCTCCCCCTCGAAGCAGATTCTGGTCCTGACCCTTCCAGAGTTCTGCTGAGTTGCCTCCACGCCAACCAGGCCGCGCTTCCACCATCACTGGTAGCGCGGCCTACTTATTCCTGAACGAAAACAGCCAACCGGATTGATGGCTCAGGGAGAGATCGTCAGGATACCTTGTATGTATTGAGACCGCGACGGGTAACAATTGGGCTTTGCGACCCATTGCCCCCAAGATATTGGAGAAGAATAATTAACATCTATTTCTATATGGCCCTATTCGAAAGGGTTATTGCGGAAATGCACCAACAGGAATAATTAGGGGGCGCGGGAACCCTGGAATTCTCGGGGTTCTCTCCTCTGAATTCTGTCCATGGGGGCAATGATGATGAGGTGGTGTGAGTGATTTCCGGGATTGCAGACACCACCATCCTGCCGCTCCCCCTCTGCAACCGTCTTCAATCCAATCCAGACAGCAAGATGACCATGAATTGGTTCGCGACACCCTTTCATGTCCTCCCCCTGACGAAGGGTCCGGTTCTTCTAATAAAGGAAGCGTTCAACGAGGACAGCCTCCCGACACCATTGTCAGGTTCGGGGAGAGAGTTCGATGACGCGTTCAAGTAAACGAATCGAAGCAGCATTGCACGTTGTTGGAACACATTCGATGAAGGCCATAGGCATTGCACTGCTCTGTGCCACGCTGCTTCTCAGCTGCGACTCGATTCGATCTCTCATAAAACCGGGCGGCACGCCAGGAACGGTTGTCGATGAAGCGCGTCTAGGGAACCGGTCCGTCGCATCGTTCCCAGCCGCAGATGAGGATTATTTTGCCGACATGGAGGGCGGTGCCAAGTTATCCCCCGAGGAAGCGAAAGGCCGCAACACGTGGATCGTGTGGAGCGGTGGTAACGACCGTTTCTGGGACGAGCTTTCGAAACTCAGCTTCGGGACGCTCGATTTTCTAAAGACCCTTTCGTCGCACCCGAAATTGAAATTCAGCCGCGATACCCGCTGGTACTACCTTGGATTGGTCAATGAGCCTTGCTTTGAAAAGGCAACCGGGCCCGATCCGAATCGATTTGGACTCTGGCTCGACAAGCGTGTCGTCAGTCCGGGCTGTCCAGCCGACCCGTTTGAAAATGAAACAAAATACCCCGGCGTCAAGATCGGCGCCCGCGGCAAGAATCTGCCGGTGGGATCGTTCTACGGCTACGCGACCGGTATTGTGGGGTTACGCCTCTTCCCCAATCCCGCCTTCGACGAAGAAGCCGCCAAGAAATGGGACCCGAAGCGCTATTACGAAGATCCGACCTACTACCTCTCGAAGGATCTCGTGAGGCCCTATCGCGTCGGCATGTCCTGCGCGTTCTGTCACGTCGGGCCGAACCCGGCAAAGCCTCCTGAGAATCCGGAGCATCCGGAATGGAAGCACTTGAGCTCGAACGTTGGCGCCCAGTATTTTTGGATCGATCGCATCTTTTCATGGGAAGCCGACGAGACCAGCTTCCCCTACCAGATTTTCCGCACATCGCGTCCGGGCGCGCTTGATACCTCGCTGATCTCGACCGACAATGTCAACAACCCCCGCACCATGAATGCCGTGTACCATCTCGGCCCGCGCCTCGAGCAAGCCAAGCGATGGGGGCAAGAGAAATTGGCCGGCGGCAACTTGGACAACAAACAGCTCAACGACTATGTCGCGAGCGGGCCGCTGACGACATTCTTTCATGCCCCGGACACGGTGTGGACCCCTCGGGTGCTGAAAGACGGATCTGATTCC
>DATIFR010000165.1:0-1598 GCA_035455145.1 Nitrospira sp. | reverse complement strand
GTCCCTATCCAATTCACTCGCCAGGATCTGGGAGAGCGAGCCACTGATGTATTTCTCGCCTTTCAGTGCTTTCCGTATCGCCAAGATCAGCTCGTCACCCGCACATTCCTTGGTGAGGTATCCGGAGGCGCCAGCGCGCATGGCCCGTATCGCAAACTGTTCCTCCGGGTGCATGCTGAGGATCATGACGGGAAGCTTCGGCCGTTGATCTTTGATCTCCTTCAAAGCCTCCAATCCGCCCTTGCCGGGCATCTTCAGGTCCAGCACGACCAGGTCGTATTCGCTCTTCCAGACCTTGCTCACCGCTTCCTGTCCGTTTCTCGCTTCATCGATCTTGATGGGCTGGAGGGCCTCCTCAAGAACCCTCACCAATCCTTTTCGTACGACTTCATGATCATCCGCGATCAATATTCTAAGCACCCGGGTTTTCCCCTTTTCCCATGGGAAGAGTCACTCTTACCATGGTCCCTTCGCCTTGTTTCCCACTGATTACGGCTTCCCCTCCGAGGAGCAGGACTCGTTCCCGAATCCCGATCAGGCCGAACGACTTCGAGTCAAAAATCCGTTCCTCCATAATCCCGATTCCGTTGTCGATCACCTCTAATACCAGTGTATTGTCTTTCTTCTCCAAGTTCACTTTCACCTTCGATGCCGCGGCATGGCGCATGACATTCGTCAGAGCCTCCTGAGTGATGCGGAAGATCGCCGTGGAGCGGACAGGGTCGGATATCTTTTCCATTTCCTGTAGCGAAACTTTGCAGGTTATCCCTGTCCGTTTCTGGAAATCCTTCACCATCCATTCGATAGCGGCGGCCACCCCGAGTTCATCCAGGATTCCGGGCCTCAGCTCGGTCGAAATCTTTCGCACGGTCCGGATAATGCCGTTAACGGACCGTTCGATTTCATGGACTTTCGCGGACGGCTCGTCAAGTCCGTCGGAGGTCAACCTTCTTCTTATCAACGAGAGGTCCAATTTCAAAGCCGTCAACGCCTGCCCGAGCTCGTCGTGAATTTCGCGTGAGATGCGCATCCTTTCTTCCTCAAGCATGGATTGCAGACGCCCCGAGAGGTTGCGCAACCGCTCTCGGGATTTCAAGAGCTTCTCCTCTGACCGCTTCCCCTCGTCGAGCATCTTCTTCATGAGCTTGTTTGCCGTCAACAGCTCTGCCGTCCGCTCCTCCACGCGTTTTTCAAGCTCTTTGCGGAGGTTCACCAAGGCCACCTCTGCTTGATGTCGTACGGTGATGTCGCGAATATTGCATTGAATCACTCTAGTGCCATCCACCAGGTAGACATTGCTGATGAATTCCACATGCTTATGCCGGTGCCCTTTGGTTTCCAGCGGCAGGTTGTCGTAACGGATATACTCCTTCTTCTGCAATTTCCTGAAAGCGTCCCGGCTGGCGGCGATATCCCTGAATGGTCCGATTTCCCAGAGCATCTTGCCGAGCAGCTCGTCGTGAGAGTACCCGAGCAGATCCCGGAGGAAGGGGTTTGCGTCAATGATCCGTCCCGTGTCCGCATCCAGGATGAGGATGCCGTCTTTTGCCGTCTCGAAGAGTCGCCGGTAGCGAACTTCGGAAGCCTTCAGCGCGTCC
>DATIFR010000164.1:0-1498 GCA_035455145.1 Nitrospira sp. | reverse complement strand
GGCGCAAACGCGCGGGCTCATTGTCAGCCTTGCAGTTGCCGCCGCCTCGTGGATTTCACTCGCGGTCGTGACCCGGTCTGTACAATGGACACTGGCGAGCGCCACCCTGCTGAATCTGGACAGTTCTAAAAACCTGGCAGGTTGGTAGCTTTTCTGATTCCATTGGATTCGGTGGATTGGAGCCGAAGCCATGCGAGGACAAAGGGGACTTTTCGACGTTGAAGACCGTCTGAAGCGGCTGAGCGATCTCGGTGATCAGCTCGAAGCATTCCGTGCAGCAGTGGATTTTGAGATATTCCGGCCAGACCTGGAGACAGCGCTCGCCTACTCGGACGGCGCGCAAGGCGGGCGACCGCCCTTCGATCCGGTGATGATGTTCAAGATCCTGATTATCCAGGCGACGAATAATCTCTCCGACGAGCGCGCCGAGTTTCTCATCAATGACCGACTGTCATTCATGCGGTTTCTAGGGCTGGGGCTTGAGGACCGTGTGCCGGACGCCCGCACCATCTGGCTGTTTCGGGAGAAGCTCACCACGGCCGGAGCCATCAAGGGGCTGTTTGAGCGATTCGACGTGATGCTGCGGCAGGCAGGCTACATCGCCATGTCGGGGCAGATCGTCGATGCCAGCCTGATTGTCGCTCCGCGCCAACGCAATACGGACGATGAGAAACAGGCAATCAAGGAGGGCCGCATTCCGCAGGATTGGAAGGACAAGCCGGCCAAGCTGCGCCAGAAAGACCGCGATGCGCGCTGGACGGTGAAGTTCACCAAGGCCAAGCCACGGGAGGATGGCTCAATGCCACCGGTCGATATCGCGATTCCGCTGTTCGGCTACCAGAACCATATCTCGATCGACCGCGGCTTTGGCTTCATCCGGCAATGGGCCGCCACAGATGCGGCTGCCTATGAGGGCCAGCGTTTGCGCGAAGGCTTGCTCGACAAGACCAATACGGCGAGCGGGGTATGGGCCGATACAGCCTACCGGTCGGCGGTCAACGAGACGTTCCTGGCAAGGAATGGCTTCTTCAGCCACATCCATCGCAAGAAGCCGAAGGGCCGAGCCATGCCCGAGACGATCCGACGTGCCAATAACGCAAAATCGAAAATCCGCTCGCGCGTCGAGCATGTGTTCGCTGAGCAGAAGGACCGGATGGGCCTGTTTATCCGAACCATCGGGATCGCCCGGGCGACGACCAAAATCGGAATGGCTAACCTCGTCTACAACATCAAACGCTTGCTGTTCCTCAGGCGGACGGCGGTCGCATGAGGGCATCCGTCTTCAAAAGGCCGCCGGACTCAGACCGTAGGCATCCACCCGATCGAGAAAATCTCAGTCAAAGCCCTTCAAAGATGCTCAGGCCGGAAAAATCCGTGCGTTAATAGAACCGTCCAGATTCAAAAGGGCGAACGAAGGAGGTTCGCCATGGCAAGAGCAGTCGGCCTGCGTGATGATTTTGATGGCATGATGCTGCAGCAACTGGCCAAAAAGAGCAAG
>DATIFR010000163.1:0-8047 GCA_035455145.1 Nitrospira sp. | reverse complement strand
GCGCGGGATCGTGAAGGTGGGGGACGAAATCGAGATCGTGGGGTTGAAGCCGACGCAGACGACGGTGGTGACCGGGGTGGAAATGTTCCGCAAGGTGCTCGATGAGGGCCAGGCGGGGGACAACATCGGGGTGCTGCTGCGTGGGACGAAGAAAGAGGACGTGGAGCGCGGAATGGTGCTGGCCAAGCCGAAGAGCATTACGCCGCACACGAAGTTCAAAGCCGAGATCTACGTGCTGACGAAGGAAGAAGGGGGGCGGCATACGCCGTTCTTCAATGGGTACCGGCCGCAGTTCTACTTCCGGACAACCGATGTGACGGGCATTGTGTCGCTCAATCCGGGGGTGGAGATGGTGATGCCGGGGGACAATGTGAGTGTGACGGCCGAGTTGATCAGCCCGATTGCGATGGATCAGGGGCTGCGCTTCGCGGTGCGCGAGGGCGGCAAGACGGTCGGCTCCGGCGTGGTCACGGAAATCTTAGCCTAACCGCAGCGTGCTGTCCACGGACAGCCTAGGGGTGATGTGTGAAGGTTGATCAACGAATCAGAATCAGGTTGCGAGGGTTCGATTATCGTGTGCTGGACCAGTCAGTCGCCGAGATCGTCGAGACCGTCCGGCGCAGCGGTGCGAAAGTAGTCGGACCGATTCCCTTGCCGACGAGAATCGAGAAATTTACCGTGCAGGCTGCGACGCACGCGGACAAGAAGGCGCGGGAGCAATTTGAAATCAGGACACACAAGCGCTTGATGGACATCATGGAGCCGACGCCGGAGACCATGGACTCCCTCATGAAGCTCAATTTGGCGGCCGGTGTCGACGTCGAAATTAAGCTCTGACGCTGAGAACCGATAAGGAACGTGCTGTATGACGAACGGGTTACTCGGTAAAAAACTTGGCATGACGCAGATGTTGGACGGGGCTCGTCTGGCTCCGGTCACGGTGATCGAGGCTGGGCCGTGTCGCGTCGTGATGGTGAAGACCAAAGAACGTGACGGGTATGAAGCGGTGCAGCTGTCGTTTGGCGAAGTGAAAGACCGCAAGCTGTCCAAAGCGGAACTGGGTCATCTGAAGAAGCACGAGGCCCCTGCCAGCCGGATTCTGAAGGAGTTCAAGAAGGACGGAGATGTGGCGGTCGGTCAGGTGATCAAAGCCGACCTGTTCAAAAAAGGCGATTGGGTCGATGTCATTGGCGTATCAAAGGGCAAGGGATTTCAGGGTGTCGTGAAGCGCCACCATTATGCAGGTGGTCCAGAATCGCACGGGTCCATGTTTCACCGGGCGCCGGGTTCGATTGGCGCCAGTTCGTTTCCTTCCCGTGTCTGGAAGGGAAAAACCTTGCCTGGCCATATGGGAGCGGAGCGAGTGACAACCCAGCGTTTGAAGGTGATTGAGTCCAGACCGGATGAGAATCTTCTGTTCGTCAGCGGGGCGGTTCCCGGAGCGGCGAATGGACTGCTGGTCGTCAGAAAGTCGAAGAAGGGATAGGGCCATGCCGACGGTTGATGTCGTGGATTTGAACAGGCGGAAGGTTGGATCGGCGGAATTGCCTGCCGAAGTATTCGGCTGCGCGCCGCATACGGCGCTCGTGCACGAAGCAGTGATCATGCAGCGTGCCTGTGAACGGCAGGGGACCGCGTCGACGTTGCGCCGTGGTGAAGTTGCCGGTTCAGGAAAAAAGCCCTGGAAGCAGAAGCATACCGGTCGCGCGCGGGCTGGCTCCGTGCGCTCTCCCGTATGGCGTCATGGCGGCTCGGTATTCGGTCCGAAGCCGAGGAGCTATGCGTTCAGCATGCCGAAGAAAAAATATCGCGCGGCGCTGCAGAGCGCTTTGTCCGCGAAAGTTGCCGGCGGGCATCTCGTTGTTGTCTCCAGCTTGTCGCTGGAGCAGCCCAAAACCAAGTTGCTAGCCAAGGCGCTGGGTCAATTCGGCGCCGGCGGGCAGGTTCTAATCGTTGCCGGTGAAGGACAGACGGGACTCACGCAAGCAGCTCGCAATCTAGCGAAAGTCAGCGTGGTGACCCCCGATCGTCTCAATGTCTATGACGTTGTGCGTGCGGGCATGATCGTGATTCCCGAACGGGATCTGGCGCGAGTTAAGGAGGTGTGGGCATGAAGCTCGATCTCCACAGTGTGCTCATTCAACCGTTGTTGACTGAAAAAGTCACGGCGATGCGTGAAGCCAATAACACGGTCAGTTTCTTGGTTCATCCGGATGCCAATCGAGTGCAGATCAAGCAAGCGGTGGAAGCATTGTTGAAGGTGAAGGTCGATCGGGTCAATGTCTTGAACGTGCAAGGCAAAATCAAGCGCTTGGGCCGGTTCTCCGGAAAACGCTCTGATTGGAAGAAAGCCTTCGTGAAGTTGAAGGCAGGCGAGAAGCTCGAGCTGTACGAGAGCGCATAGCCTGGGTCACGCGGCGTCTCGGCGCCGTCAGGGTGGGCGGGTGAGAATAGTAAGAAGGAAGAGAAGCGCATGGGATTAAAAGCCTATAAGCCGACGACGTCAGGCCGACGCGGGATGACGATCGTGACGACCGACGAACTGACGAAGAAGAAGCCTGAAAAATCGCTCACGTCGTTTCATCTGCGGACCGCTGGTCGCAACAACGACGGACGTACGACCGTGCGATTCCGAGGGGCGGGGCACCGCCGGCTCTATCGCAAGATCGATTTCCGCCGGGAGAAGGTAGGGATCTCCGCCAAGGTTGCGGCGATCGAGTACGATCCGAATCGCTCAGCCAGGATCGCACTATTGAATTATAAGGACGGCGAAAAACGATACATTCTTGCGCCTGTGGGGTTGCAGGTGGGAGACGTGGTGCAGTCCGGCATCGATGCAGAAGTTCGGACCGGTAATTCACTGCCGCTCGCGAACATGCCGCTAGGTACGACAATCCATAATATTGAACTCAAGCCCGGTAAGGGCGGCCAACTCATCCGGAGTGCCGGAGGGTTCGCGCAAGTGATGGGCCGCGATGGGGATTATGTCCAGGTTCGGCTTAAATCCGGTGAAATGCGCCGGATCCTGGCCTCTTGCATGGCGACAGTCGGACAGGTCGGCAATCTTGATCATGAAAACATCACTGTCGGGAAGGCGGGGCGTACGCGCTGGCTGGGCCGTCGTCCTCACGTGCGCGGCGTCGTGATGAACCCGGTCGACCACCCACACGGCGGTGGCGAAGGTAAGTCCGGACAGGGTAACCCGCACCCCGTGTCTCCCTGGGGTTTACCGACGAAGGGTTATAAAACGCGCAACAACAAGGCGACGGATAAGTTCATCATCGCCCGCCGCAAGTCAGGAGTGCGCAATGCCTAGATCGATTAGCAAGGGCCCGTTTGTAGACGATCATCTGCTGAAGAAAGTGGAGCAGATGAATCAGACAAAGGATCGGAAAATCATTAAGACCTGGTCGCGTCGCTCGACTGTGGTGCCGGATATGATCGGCCATACGTTTGCCGTTCATAACGGCAAGAAGTTTATCCCGGTGTTCGTGACGGAAAATATGGTTGGACACAAGCTGGGCGAGTTTGCCCCGACGCGATTTTTTAAAGGGCATGGACAGGCGAAGACCGAAAAGGCGGTCGCGCTCAAGTAAACCGAGTTTTCAGGCAATGGATGCCGGCATCCGTACGTAAGGGATTAGGACATGGCAGAAGCACGAGCAGTACTCCGATTCGTTCGCGTCGCTCCCCGCAAGGCGCGTCCCGTGGTCGATATGATCCGAGGGCAGCAAGTGCCCATGGCGTTGGCCATGTTGAAGCACCTCCCGCGTCATGCAGCCCGCGTGGTTGAAAAGATTCTCCGTTCGGCCGTCGCGAATGCCGAACAAAAGGAGTTGGGGGACAGCGAGTCGATGCGGGTGTCAAAGGCGTTCGTCAATTGTGGCCCGATCTATAAGCGTTTTCGCGCCCGCTCGATGGGACGTGCCAACGCGATTCAGAAGCGAACGAGCCATATCACCGTTGTTGTGGAAGCCCCGGGCGTCACGGGGAAGTCATAGGCTTTAGCAGATAAGAGCGGAGAGGCGAGTCAGCCGCCGCAGAACTGAGGCATGCGCGTATGGGGCAGAAGACACATCCAATAGGTTATCGGCTTGGGTACAACTATACGTGGAGTTCCCGCTGGTATGCGGGGAAAGACTACGCAAAGTTGCTCCATCAGGACATCAAGATCCGGAAGGTGGTGAAGCAGAAGCTCTACCACGCCGGTGTGGCCAAAGTGGAGATTGAACGGTCCGGAGATCAGACGCGCGTCATCATCCATACGGCGCGGCCGGGTATCATCATCGGACGGAAGGGTGCCGAGGTCGACAAGCTGAAAGCCGAATTGGAGAAGCAGTATGGCGGGCAGGTCTACATCACCGTCAAAGAGATCAAGAAGCCAGAACTAGACGCGCAGCTGGTGAGCGAGAACGTCGCGACTCAGCTGGAAAAGCGGGTGGCATTTCGTCGGGCCATGAAACGAAGCGTGCAATCGGCGCTGCGTCTCGGCGCGCAAGGCATCAAGATCATGGTCGCTGGGCGGCTCGGCGGCGCGGAAATCGCGCGGACCGAGTGGTATCGGGAAGGCCGTGTGCCCCTGCATACCCTGCGTGCTGAAATTGACTACGGGTTTGCGGAAGCCCACACCACGATGGGTCAAATTGGCGTCAAAACGTGGATCTACAAGGGAGAACTCCTCCCCGCACAGCCGCTCAAGCCCGAAGCGGCGTTTGAACGGCGGCTTGGGTAAGCGAAGAGGGAACCGTGTTAGCACCGAAAAAAGTTAAGTTTCGAAAAATGATGAAGGGCCGGATGCGTGGCAAGGCTTATCGTGGCGGCCACATTACACTCGGCGAATTTGGATTGAAAGCGCTGGAGCCCGGTTGGGTCACCAGTCGGCAGATCGAAGCGGCGCGTATTGCCATTACGCGATATGTGAAACGCGGTGGTCAGGTGTGGACGAGGATTTTCCCGGACAAGCCGATCACCAAGAAGCCGGCTGAAACTCGAATGGGTAAAGGGAAGGGAAATCCCGAGTATTGGGTTGCAGTCGTCAAGCCGGGAAGGATTCTGTACGAGATGGATGGCGTGACGCCGGAAATCGCTCGCGAAGCGTTTCGGCTTGCGTCCCACAAGTTGCCGATCGCGACCAAATGTGTGACTCGCGGAGAATTCTAAGTTTGTTGGCCGGATAGCTGAAGGGCGAGACTTGAGATGGAACTAAAAGAATTGCGACAGATGACGGGCGCGGAACTCTCGGAAAAGGCCAAACAATTGACGCAGGAGCTCTTTAATCTTCGTTTTCAATTGGGAACCGGGAGACTGGAAAATCCCATGCAGATCCGGAAAACGAAACGGACGATTGCCCAGGTAAAAACCATTCTGCGCGAAGTGGAACAAGCCGATCAGAAGAAGGCTTCGTAAGGGGAAAGGGTTGGGATGATGGCAGAGACGGAAGTCAAACGGCGCGAGTGGGTCGGGCGTGTCGTGAGCAATAAGATGAACAAGACCGTCATCGTGGCGGTGGAGCGTTCGGTCGTGCACCCTATCTACCGGAAGGTACTGCGCCGGATGACCAAATTCAAGGCGCACGATGAGCAGAACGTCTGCAATGTTGGCGATCGCGTGCGGATGATCGAAACCCGGCCGATTAGCAAGGACAAGCATTGGCGTGTGGTCGAAGTCTTGGAAAAAGGGCGAGCTGAGTAGTTCTTCAGGGCCTACTCGTTGAGGACATAAGAGAGATCATGATTCAGAATTACACATATATGGACGTGGCCGACAACTCCGGTGCGAAGCAGGCCATGTGCTTTCACGTGCTGGGCGGGTCGAAGCGGCGCTACGCCTCTCTCGGCGATATCATCGTCGTGGCCGTCAAAGAAGCGATTCCTCAGGCGACGGTGAAGAAGGGCGATGTCAGCCGCGCCGTGATCGTGCGGACGACCAAGGAAGTGCGCCGTGAAGACGGCTCCTATATCAAGTTCGACCGAAACGCCTGCGTCCTCATCAACAAGGACGGCGAGCCGATCGGGACACGCATTTTCGGTCCGGTTGCGCGCGAGTTGCGCTGGAAGAAGTTCATGAAGATTATTTCGTTGGCTCCGGAAGTGCTCTAGCCAGATTCCAAGTAAGGGGTAATCGTGGACGCGTTGCAGAAAATTCGTATTCGGAAGGGCGATACGGTGATGGTGATCGCGGGACGCGATCGCGGCAAGTCCGGGAAGGTGCTTTCCGTGGATCGCACGGCAGGGAAGATCGTGGTCGAGAAATTGAACATGATTAAGCGGCACACCAAGCCGAATCAGAAGGTGAAGCAGGGCGGCATTCTCGAGAAGGAAGCCCCGTTGGCTATTTCGAACGTGATGTTCCTGTGTCCGGTGACACAGAAGCCGACGCGGTTGGGTGTACGGACTCAGGCAGATGGCCGCCGAGTCCGGTTCAGCAAGAAATCGAACGAGCTCGTTGAGTAGGAGTGAGGACGGTCGCATGGCGGACGTAAAGGACGCAAAAAAAGGAAAAGGCGGCAAGCCGGCAGGGCGGCCAGCCAAGAAGGACAGCGCATCCGCACCCAAGGTGTTGGACGATGGAAGCGAAGAGTCGAAGTTCCAGCCGCGTCTGCGCGATGTGTATCGCGATCAGGTTGTGCCCGCTCTCATGAAAGAGTTTGGGTACAAGAATGTGATGCAGGTGCCAAAGCTGGAACGCATCGTCCTGAACGTGGGTATGAGCGAGGCGATTCAGAACGTCAAGCTGTTGGAGAGCGCTGCCGGTGAGTTGGGTACGATCACAGGGCAGAAGGCGGTCGTCACCAGGGCGAAAAAAGCCATCGCGGGATTCAAGTTGCGGCAGGGGATGCCGATTGGCGCGAAGGTCACGCTGCGCAATCGCCGGATGTACGAATTCTTCGATCGGCTTGTGAGTCTCGCCTTGCCGCGCATTCGCGATTTTCGAGGCGTTTCTCCCAAGGCGTTTGATGGCCGCGGAAACTACACGTTGGGCCTCAAGGAGCAGCTGATTTTTCCGGAGATCCAATACGACGAAGTGGCGTCGATTCACGGAATGGATATTACGATTGTGACGACGGCCCGAACGAACGATGAAGGGAAGGCGTTGCTCAGACAGTTGGGAATGCCGTTCCGGACCTAACACAGAACGAAGGAGTCAGCAGTGTCGAGACTAGCACTGAGAAATAAGACGGCGGCGAAGCCGAAGTTCCCGACCCGAGGCTATCACCGGTGCGGATTGTGCGGTCGCGTGCATGGGTACCTGCGTCGGTTTCGCATGTGCAGAATCTGCTTTCGACTGCTGAGCTTGAAGGGCGAAATTCCGGGAGTCAGAAAGTCCAGCTGGTAATGGTGTTATGGCCGGTCGTATTGGGGAAAGGCCGGCATGATGTTGTCGAATAGGATATTGGTGAAAGGGTTGGTATGGTCACAGATCCGATAAGCGATTTGTTAGTTCGATTGCGGAACGGTTTCCGGCGCCAGCATGACGTTGTCAGTATTCCGGCTTCAAAGTTGAAGCGTGAAGTGTTGCGGGTGCTCCAGGCGGAAGGATTCATCCAGGGCATCGAAAATGACACGGAAGACGGGCATCCTGTGCTGAAGGTCCAGTTGCGGTATGTGGGGGAAGGGCAACCCATGATCACGGGGATGCAACGTGTGAGCAAGCCCGGACGGCGTGTATACGTAGGCACGAAGAATATTCCGCGGGTGAGGAACGGCATCGGCATGGCCATTTTGTCCACCTCCAAAGGCATTATGACGGACCAGGCTTCCCGCAAAGCAGGGCTTGGCGGAGAGGTTCTCTGCTCCATTTGGTAGCGGCGTTCTGAATTAGCGAGAGGGATGAGAAAGCGATGTCACGCATAGGAAAGAAACCGATCACAGTACCAGCCGGAGTCGATGTCAAAGTGGCGGGAGCAGTTGTGTCCGTGAAGGGCCCGCTGGGGAAACTCGACTGGACGTTGACGCCGGGCATCGGAGTGACGGTTGATAAAGGGCAGGTCATCGTGACGAGATCCAGCGAGGACCGCAACATTCGGGCTATGCATGGGCTGGTTCGC
>DATIFR010000162.1:0-22433 GCA_035455145.1 Nitrospira sp. | reverse complement strand
TCTCATTCACACTTGCTCAAACGGGCATGGTCCGCCGCTGGTTAATCAAGAAAGGTCCACACTGGCGCAAGAAGCTCGTCGTCAACGGCATCGGAGCGGTCACAACCGGCATCGCAACGGTCATCATCGCGAGCACGAAATTCATGCATGGTGCCTGGATCGTCTTCCTGCTGGTCGCCCTCTTGATTCTTATGTTTCGAGGCATTCGATCGCACTACAAGGCTGTGACCGAACAGGTCTCCTTATCCCGTGACGCTCGCCCACCGCGTCCTCGGAGAAATATCATTGTCGTGCCCATCGGAGGCGTCAACCGGTCCGTCGTCCGGGCTGTCGACTACGCCAGGAGCCGTCCTGGAGAGATCCGTGCCGTGCTGGTGGACGTGGACAAAGAAGAAACGGCGCGGGTCGAAATCCAATGGGCCCAGTGGGGTTGCGGGGTACCGTTGATCGTGCTCCCCTCGCCTTATCGCTCGGTCCTCGGCTCCTTACTGGACCATATTGAAGAACTCCGGCAAAAAGATCCCGATTGTTGGATCACCGTTGTCATCCCTGAAATTTTGCCTGCTCGCTGGTGGCAGAATATTCTGCACAATCAGCGCGCCTTGATGTTGAAGGCGGCACTGCTGTTCAAAGATCGCGTCGTTCTGACAGACGTGCCCTTCCATTTGACGAGGTAAGCATGGGACGTAAGGGGTTAGGCGTGAGGCGTGAGGCGCAGAAGATTGCTTTGGTCGCATTCATGGCAGCTTTCGCTCTAAGCCTCTCGCTGCAGCCGGCCCATGCGTTTAAAATCACGGAGCCGGTTGAGGGAGCCACGCTCAAACCAGGCCAAACCATCACAGCTCATGTGGACCTGGGGAACGACATCGGCATCGTCAAGGTCCGCTATTATTGGTACGGCGAGCAGGATGACACCCTGGTGGGACAGGAGGACGCCACGGCGACAGGTTCGATCGTTGCGCCGGTGGCGCTGATCGGCCTGTCCAATCATGATCCGGCCTTTGGTGGTCCGCTACTGATTCCCAAAGACGGTATCGGACCCATGCGGCTGTTAGCCGTCGCAGAAATTTCCCGCGGGCGATTAGGCACCAGGACCGTCTTCGATGAAATTCTCGTGACCGTCGAGCCTGCCGCTGCGCTGAATACGATCGACTTCGAAACGGACAAGCCTTTGCAGCTCGGCCGCACCGGACAATCTTCGGCATTCGGTCATGTAGACTCGTTGGGGAAAATTTTCGAACTGCCGGTCGTCGGTGAGTTCGCAGATGGCGTCACGCGACGTATCAGTTCCCCCGCTTCCGGCTCAGCCTATCAATCGTCAAACCCCAAAGTCATTCGGGTGTTGCCCCAGGGCCTCTTACAGATTGTCGGCAATGGGAAAACGGTGCTCACGGTGACGAACCGTGGCAAGCAAGCCTCCCTCGATATTGGCGTGACAGTCAATGACGAACCGAACGAACCACCGGTCGCGGATGCGGGAGTGAACCGTACAGTAAAATCGGGGACGAAGGTCAAGCTGAGCGGATTGAAGAGCCGCGACGCGGAAGGCGAAGCGCTGTTCTACTCCTGGAGCCAGGTGCGCGGCAGTAAGGTGTCGCTACTGGATGTCAACGGTCCGGAAGCCACCTTCCAGGCCCCTCAAGTCTCCGAGCCGAGGCAGTACCGATTCAAGCTGAGGGTGACGGATAAAAAAGGCGCGGATTCAGTGCCGGCATTTGTGGACATCACCGTCGAACCCTAGCGTCTATATGATCCTCTGGATATCTAGAACTACGCCTTGCTGAGCCGTACCGGCCCGTAGGTCATGCGGGCTTGTTGGAGTTCTTTCACATGGCGGCGCAAGGCAGGACCGAATTTGGATTTGAGCACTGCAATCCGGTGACGAGCGATCCGCTGTTCGGCTTCGGTGATTTCTTCTTCGAGTTGTCTCACTAACCGGCCACCTGACCCGGTCAGCCATTTGAGATGCCGACCTGCGTAATTGAGGTCTTGAATCGAGTAGCGGACTGATTCGATTTCTTCGAGGCACCGAAACCGTGCTCGCTGAAGGTCTCGCTGGGTCAGCCCTGCCTCCTTCCATCCCTTCATCCCCCTCGTCGATTCGGCCCAGGACGAGAGCCGCTCAAACAACATCGCGCCCATCGTGAACGTGAACGTCGCGTGGAGAATGCCGCGTAGCGGGCGAAGGCTCCTCCGCCAAGGCGAATAGAAGATCTGCTGGTTGTGGTCGCCGTGGTACATGACATGCTTGCGCAATAAGAGATTTAAATGGTGGTGACTGTTTTCATGGATGAGATCATCGATCAGATCGAGATTATCCCGATCAAAACAGTTGATGAACGAAAGCCCTGGCCGGTGGCGATAGCTGAAACTCACGACGCCTTTCGCCTTGAGGGGGATGACGCGGGAAGTGAGAAGCGCGAGGACCTCATACCCTTTCGGCCAGGCCTCCCGGATTGTATGCCAAGCTCGCGCGATGCGCGCGACCTGCTTCGGACTCGTTGAAATCACCTTCTGCGGCTGCCGGTCTTTACCGTAGCGCAGCGTCCGCCCGATCGTCAGCGGTCCTTGTGAAGTTCTTGCAGCTTCAACCGCTGCTTGTCTCGGCCAATGCCATTCGACGTTTGCGCCCTGAACCGAACAGACAGGAAACCGCCTGCCTTTCTTCAACGCGATCCCTTGCTTCGTTATTTCAAAAATGATGCGCGGCGCGGTCCGGCCGACGCCTTGAACGACGGACTTCGGCGCAACGAGTTCATCACCTATCGTCCCAATCGAGAGAGTGAAGGCTCGTTCTGCCCGTTCAAAATGCGGATCGATATCCCCGGGGACTTCCCATTTGCCGAGCCCTTGTCGCCCACTCCATTGCATGGCCCAACGGGGATCGAAGAACAACGACTCCTGAGTCACCTCACGCGCGAGTTTCATACAAAGCCACTGCAATCTGGCAGCAAGTCCCTTGGCCTGAGCGCGGCCTTGCGGAAACAAGTCATCGAGATAACTATTCTCGAAATACTTCTCTTCGCACTCGGCAAAGAGCTGTTTGGCAAATGCGCGTTGGTCCGGCTCCTTCCGAATCTGCTGAAGGAGGTCTAGGAAGTAGACAAGATCATTCAGCGCTTCAATCCACCCCACGACTTTCCAATGTGCATAGGACTCGAGATCGAAGGAGCGCGCGAGGATGCGGAAGTAGGCGACCGGAAACTCGAGCCTCTCTGCCAGTTCGGAATAATGCTCATCGATGTCCCGACACAGATCCATGAGCAACGTCCTCATGGATTGGCTGAATTCCGATTGCAGGCTGGTAAGCGTTGCAGCATCAAGCAATGACATGGTCCCGTTTAACTCCCGGCGAGAACGGGACTCTACCGGAGCGCGGCGGAGGCTGCAAGAAGCCGCGAGCTAGGAAGGCTTTCTGGGAAAGTATCCGAGGTCGTCCAGCCTAAGGTCGCGGACGTGATCCATCACATGGTGAGTGAGCGAGGTTTGCACGGCATGCTCGATCGGAGGCTTGGCCCCTATGACAACTGTGTAGGGAAGTTCATCTTTCCACAACAAACGGCCCTCATGATCGACGAGATGCAGATACAGCCGTCGGGACTCTTCCTGCTTCCATCCCCAATCACTGGGATGCGCTGAGATCTCCGACACGCGTCCGAACAGGACCGCATCCACGACGAGTTCTTTCGTCAGATCTTTGGCGATTGCGGAGCGGTCTTCATCGGTTAATGAATCTGCGATTCCGCCTTCGGGCTCAGACGTCGACTCAACACGCAACGTGGTCTGTTGTTGAAAGATCTGCGCCAGCCGACTCCTCATATCGTCATCCCTCTCGACAGGCAATAACGCCACACTCGTCAGCAAGAGCATGTCCGAATCATCCACTGCCGTCTTCGTCTGAGACACCCAACTCTGTTCGAAAGGCCAGAACGTGATATCGCTCGACCTGAGGGAATCCACACCAACGACGGCAACCCAAGCCACTGCGAGACAACCTTGCAATAGACTGCTGCAGGCGAAAAGAGCAACGAGGACCCCGGTCCTCATCGCCGACCGAAGAATTGAGGGATCATAGTTCATGTTCCTCATTCCCCTGCTTTCCTTTTTGTCCGACCTATTTATGGTTTTGAGCAAGAGCGATACCCTGCTGAAACAATCACATGATTTCCTTAACCTGTCGAGGTTATTGAGCTTTTCTGCGTGGCGATCAGGGAGTGACTGTGCAGTGAGGAAAAAGTGCGGACACTCTGTACTAGACCGGACGGTTTGCGGCCCGCCTTAAAACAGGCACTAAGGAGTCAGTGCACTGACGACACAAGTATCTCCACTTAGGCCGAAGACTTAGCAAGCCGGAAGTACATAGGCTGGGGAGGTTCGATTTTCAAAAAACCCAAGGCACCGGCCTCTTGAATCATGCGGTGGCGAAGAATCAGCGGATCAACCACATTGCCGCAGGCAACACAACGCCACCCCCGCATCCACATGGGGTGATAGCTTTCTCTCATATCGATTAAATCATCGACTACCATGAGCCCTTCACACTTCGTGCAACGCATGGGACCCTCCTGTGCTCACGTGAGTTGCCCACCGCCTATTGATCCAGCTCACTCGATATCTCGCAGGCTCGTGTCATCGCTAGGTAAAGCAAGCCGAATGCCACCTTAGATTCCTGCCTGCTTGCGTGTTTTCTCGGCGAATCGTAGAGTGCCGGCAGCCAGAGCTGTGAGGCTCACAGACGAAAATGTGACCGGATTGTCCCCATGGGACGAAAATGGCAGGGCCTACTAGTGGTTCCACGTAGATTCATGCATACGGTTGCTCGTTAGTAGGCAGAAGGACGCTTTCTTCGCACACGGTCGCCAATATTGCCAATGGCACTCCTTGCAACCGACATTGACTCCGTCTTGAGCGAAATCGCTCCAATTCTCTTGAACGGCTGGATTCAAAAAATCCAGCAACCATCAGATCGGATGATCATTTTCGAAATCCGTGTGCCGGGGAAAACCCATCGACTCCTCATCTCTTGTGAACCAATGGCGGCCCGGCTCCATTTATGCCGCCACCCCCTACCGAGCCCGCAAAGTCCACCTCCCTTCTGTCAATTCCTGCGCGCCCATCTGCAAGGGGCCAGAATAGCCGGGATTCAACAATTACCGAACGACCGGATTGTCATCCTTCAACTCGCCACCAAAGATGGATCACGCCAGGTTGTGTGCGAACTCACAGGCAAGAGCGCAAATGTCTTGGTGCTTGATGTGAACCAATGTGTCATGCGAGATCTGAACCGTCACCCCCAGATTATTGGCCGCCCGTACCAAGCGCCGGTCATCCGCAGCGCCGGCGCTGCGGATGGCAAGACCTCCCGATTCGCCGTGCCAGCCGGCTCGAGCGACTTTCCGATCTCCGCGGCGATCGAAGCCCACTATTATGACCAGGAAGCCGGACTGGCCCAAGCGCGTGCGAGAGATGCACGACTGCGCGCGCTCCGGAAGACCATCAAGAAAGAACAGCGCCTGATTGAAGCCTGGCAAGACGACTTAATGAAGGCGGCCAAGTACCGGGGTTATGCCCGCTATGGAGAATTGATCAAGGCCAATTTGATTTCAATCAGGAAGGGGATGGACCGCATTGCCATCCTGGACTATTACGACGATGCCATGCCCGAGGTGACCATCCCGCTCGACCCTACAAAATCGCCTCAAGGCAACATGGACGACTACTTCAGAAAATATCGGAAATACCTGGCTGCAGAGCGGGAACTGAAACCGCGCATTGAACAGGCCGAGCATGAATTGGGCGAGATGCGTGAAGAACTCGCGGCGATCGAGCAGGGCATATGGACCCCGCCCTTATCAGCGGCCCCTGATTCACGTATTCCCACGCGAAAGAGCTCTCGCACACAACAGAAATCGATCGACCGACGTCATGGGCCTTTTAGGCGCTTCGTTTCTTCCGACGGATTGCCGATCTTTGTCGGGCGCAACGCGCGGGAGAACGACGAACTGACGTTCGGCCTCGCCAAAAGCGACGATCTGTGGCTCCATGCGCGGGGCGCGCCGGGTTCACATGTGGTCGTACGGCTGGAGAAGGGGAAGGATCCACCACCCGAAACCTTGAGAGACGCTGCCACGCTGGCTCTGCTCTACAGCGATCTCAAGAAAAGCGGAAAAGGTGAAGTGATCTATACCAGGCGCAAATGGGTCAAGAAAGCCAAGGGCCAAGCGCCTGGTGCCGTGATCGTCACGCAGGAGAAATCTCTCCTGGTCAACTTCGAAAAGGCGAGACTGGCGGCACTCAAGTCGCGGAGCGAAGAGCTTCTCTAGCCGATCAGGCTTCCTCTCATTGGACCCTCCCGGCATACCGGCATGCTGCCCTTCGTTCAAATTGGCCCCGAGGTATGCCTCGAAAGGCAGGGGTCCTGTACCTTTAGGGAATTGTGGCTTGCCAGCCCCGCTCTGTAGAGTGACCCACGCTGACCTTAGAGGAGGCACCAATGTCATACAGATCAGGGTCCAACCTACGAAACACCTGCCTAACCATTGCAGCCATGCTGCTGACGTTAACTGGCTGTCAAACCTACAACACGCATCCCGTGACACAAACTGACGGGTCCTATACCAGACTTCCCAACGCGTCCACTAAAGTAGTCGTGTGGGGAACTCGTCCGGAAGCCGTTCAAAGTCTCACAACCTGGCTCTCGAAACGAGGACTCATCTTGGTCGACGACGTCAAAATGAGTCAGATAGCGAACGACATTCGTTTGAACCAACCAGGCACCTCGGTCTCAAACGCCGACGTGTTCAAATTGGGCAAAATTGTCGGAGCAAAGCAAGTCATTTTCATCGATGCGGATGTGACGACTTGGCGGGCGAGCGAAATCCATAGCTTCTTCGGACAAGATCCGGCCATTTATACGGCTTCTGTCTTCATCCGTGCACTGGATGCGGAGACCGGAGAAATTCAGTGGAATGGGAAAGCGCTTTCAATGGACAAATTCACGAACTTGAAGGAAGGCATACACCAGTTAACCTGTCATGCTCTTGCCACTGCCTGGGGGTTACGTGAACCTGGATCGACTACTACTCCTACCATCTGTCCCCCCGGACAGAACGTGATGGTATTCACCCCACCTACCCCCGCGCCAAGCGGCACTGCCACAACTGCTGACAGCGGAGGGAGCAGGCGCACCCCCTAGCTAGAAGCGGGAAACTAGCAGCCACCCGCCTCCCGTTTCAACATCCAAAATCAAAAGCGCACCGGGCACGGTGCTTCCTTCCAACTGGCTGATTCCTCTCCCTAACAAATTTCACCATTCGTTTGGGGATTCCGAATATCTGGGCTATCCTGAACATTGAGTACAGTGATCCGCGTAAGCAGGAGGTATCCCATGTCAGCCCCCAATGGTGCCCTCCCATCCGGCGCGCGACCGACCGTCTTGGCCGTTGACGATGACCCGGATGCCTTGAAACTTTGCTGCTTGTTTCTGGAGAAGGCGGGGTTTTCGGTTCTCCCGGCAACCGGCAGTTCCGAAGCGCTCAAGATCTGCAAAAACCATCCAGGCCCGATTCATCTCTTGGTGACCGACATCGTGATGCCCCCACCGGATTTTTCCTTTGCTTCAGGGGATAATGAATTCCCCCACGTCCATGGCCATGAACTTGCTCTACGCGCTCTCAAAATGCGGAAAGACCTGCGCGTGATCCTGACATCAGCGAATATCGATAAAGACCTGCAGGGCTATGGAATACGGCCTGATTGCCTACCCTTCCTGTCCAAGCCGCTCGACGCGCAGGCGCTGGCCACGACAGTGGCACAAACCCTCCAATCTCCTCCGCCTACCCCCGAATCGCTTACGAACGATCGCAGCAGCGGTGCCAAGGGAGCGGACGAGTGGTTTGACTAGTTCCTGCGTTTCGACGATTTTGTGCCTGTCTTCAGAGCAGTGCCTGCGCATGCGTCGAACGATGAGGGGGTGCCTGTCTCTGACAAGCACCCCCTCATCGTTCGCTCATTTCCAGACCGCTACGAATGCTCCGTCATGAACCAGCCTGCGATGGACATCCGCCGATGCTGGCCTGCCGTCTCGTCGACTCGACAGACGCGATGGAACCGCGGCACGGTGAACATGACGAGGGAGCCAGATCGAGGCTCGATGCAGTGAGTCACTTCGAGATCCGGCTTTTCAGACGTATGACCGTCCCGTTTCTTGTAGATGATGAGTTCCCCGCCCCAATCCGAGTGCCACTCTTCGTGAAAATAGCTCACCACCGCGATCCGGCGAAGCGGGGCACGCTTCCCCTTCATGGCATACCCCTGGTCTGTGTCGTCGTGGGTCAGCAAACAATCTCCGACGGCATATGAGTAGTAGTTGAAGCCCAGATGCCGGCCTACGATGTTGGGAAATGATTCAATGTGTTCCTGAACACAGCGGAGCTGCAGTCGCGGAAAAAACCGTTGACTCTGAGGCGGTGCGATTTCGGCCCTAGCCCAGTTCCCTGAGTTTGGAAAATCCTCCCGCACGTTCGGCAAATCTTGGACACTCTTCCAGGAGGCCTTCGTCATTGCTTCACGAAAATACTGCCGTTCTTCAGCCGACCAGAAGTCTTCAATGACGAGCACAGGGTTCTCCTGAAACGAATGGGACTCCAGGTTCCCTGATCGGCTCGCTGTCAGTAACGCACTCCGACTATCGGGCATCAAATCCTCATACAGCCCAATGGAATTGCCAGAGCACACCCCTCCAATTTGTTGGAAGGATTCACAGACCGGCACAATCCCTCAGGGACAGATCGAGAGACTCACTTCTACGGACACGTTGAAGTTATGCAAACCAGCACGAGGACCATACAGGGGAGCACACAGCGCTATTCCACCGGCTGTGTACTGACGGGCAGGCACGAAGGGATCTGGGTACGCTACGAATAATGAAAGAGAAAACCGGCATTAAATAAGCTAGCCCGCCCTGCGCGGTCTCGTTCTTGCGCCGTCTTACCACTTTCCCATGGGACATCACAAGACAGGACAATCGGGCTTTCCTTAGCCCGATGTTTTGCTTAGGGGAAATACAACGGGGGCTGTCATCGATATGATGACAGCCCCCGGTCTTGCTTCACGAGTAGTACGGCTTACCAGCGATCGCGCTTTCCTCCGCCACCACTGCGACCGCCGCCGCCACCGAATCCACCGCGGCCTCCGCCTCCGCCACCGGAACGCGGCTCTTGAGGACGCGCTTCATTGACCGTCAACGTCCGGCCGCCCATCTCGGAACCATTGAGCGCCGTAATCGCTGCCTGCGCCTCGGAGTCCGAGGACATTTCCACGAAACCAAATCCGCGGGATTGTCCCGTGAACTTATCCGTGATAATCCGCGCCGACGCAACCGCGCCGTGAGCGCCAAACAGATCGCTTAACTGCTGCTCGGTCGCCGAATAGGGCAACCCACCGACGTAAATCTTCGAACCCATGTGGGGTTCCTCCTTTGAATGATGACATTGTCTTGAACTCGAGGAACGGGGAAGGAGCGGGCCGAAGACGCGAAGGATGCGGCGACTTAGGTCTGACTTCCGACGAAATTCCCGGACAAGGCAACATCGATGTTGCGGGCCTGCTCTTTGAGAACCAGATTCACCGCGAGGCCCGTACGATGAAGTCCCCCAACCCTAACATAGGGTCTGGTGGATTACAACCTTACTCCCCGACCCTCACCAGCGAGCCCTGCTCCTTGCAATAGGCGAAGGTCTTGTAAAACAAGGCGACTACGGCGATCAGGAGTATCCCGTTGAGTCCGCCGGCCCAGGCGAGATGCAGGAGCGGCGAGCCTGAACCGCTGAGAACCGCGCGCATGCCTTCAAAGACGTGGGCGGCAGGATTGATCCAGGCGACCCCTTGAAGCCAGACGGGCAACACCTCCAGCGGGTAAAACACGCAGGAGATCGGCTGGAAGAGAAAGACCATACTCCAGGCCAAAATTTCCGCTTCTTGCCCGAATCGCATGATCAGTGAAGTCGTCAAGACCCCGATGATCCATCCTGCGATAACGAGATTCACAATAAACGGAAGCAGCCAAAGGCCTATGACCAAGACGTTATAGCCGTAGAACACCCAGGCACAGATCCCCATCACAAACGAAACACACGTGACTTTGAAAATGCTCATCGCGATCGTGGCAGTGAGAAATTCCCCGGGCGTCAGGGGGCTGGCAAACAGGTTCATCAAGTTCCTGGCCCAAAGTTCTTCGAGAAATGAAATGGTGATGCCCTGCTGCGAGCGAAACAGCATGTCCCAGAGGATCAAGGCTCCAAGAAAAAAGGTCACGAACCCTGGCACTTGAGGCTGATACTTTGCGAGGTAGAGGGTAATGAATCCCCAAATCACGAGATCTAAGAACGGCCAATAGAAGATCTCCATGATCCTGGGCAAACTCCGGCGGTACAAATAAAGATGTCGGGCGATGATGGCGGCAACACGATGGAGTTTCATGGGTCGCCTCCGTGTTCATGCTCATGGCTGCAACCGCCGCATGCATGCTGCTTCCCTAGCAACTCATCGATGAGCTGTCGCACCCCTCCAAGCATGTGCGCGCCAACTCGCTGGCCATCCGGAGCCTGGCGCAAGGCAAATCCCATCAGGACAAGAGGCACAACGAACAAGCCCGCTCCGAATGCAGAGCCGTACAGGAAGACCCCTCGCCCCCAGATGAGCAGGCATCCCAGCAGCAGCGGAATGAGCAAGACCGTCAAGCCGTTGAGCACGACCCGCCAACTGCACGTGCGACGAGTGAGCCCGACGGTCCCGATTGCGAGCCAGAACAGTCCCCAACAGGCGCTCATCGCCAAGCCGCCGAGCACCGCCCCTATTCCGAAATCAAGCAACCCATTCTGCATAAAGAACGACTCCCTCAATGCGGCTCCCGCGCAAGCTTCAAGAAGACTTCTTCCAAATCGGCTTGACCGAATCGTTCAACGATCTCCTGGGCCGTTCCCTCGGCTACGATCCTGCCCCGCTGAAGAAAAATAATGCGATCCGACATTTCCTCCATCTCGCGCATGTTATGGGACGTGTAGAGGATGCTGAGCCCGGACGAGCGCCGTTCTTCTTTCAGCAGCGCACGAATCTTATGCGCGATATCCGGATCGAGACTCGCCGTCGGCTCGTCGAGAAAAAGAATCCTTGGCTCAGTGAGGAACGCTTTGGCCAGTGTCAACCTGGTCATCTGTCCAGAGGAGAGCTTTCTGGTAATTTTATGCCGGAACTCTTCCATTTCCAGCTTCTTGACGACCTCGTCGATACGCCGGGCAATATCCGACATTCCGTACAACCGCGCCACCACCCACAGATTTTCCTCGACGGTGAGGGCCAGCGGCAACGAGATATAAGTCGATGAAAAGTTCACCGCCTGTAAGATTTGCTCGCGCTGCGTGGCCAGATCCAGTCCGAACATGCTGATCGACCCGGCAGTCGGCGTGATCAACCCCAGCAGCATATGTATCGTCGTCGTCTTGCCCGCTCCATTCGGCCCGAGCAATCCGAGAATTTCACCCGGCTTGATCGCGAACGACACGTCGTTCACCGCGACAAACTCCCCGAAGCGCTTCGTCAGACTCGTAACTTGGAGAACTGGGGCAGACATAATCCAGCAAGGCCCTCGTTAAAAAGACAGAAAGTCTTTGATCTTGTCAGGGAGATGACAGGTCTCGCACTTTCGGTCGAGCATCCTGCCTTGATGCTCGGCTTTTCCGTCATGGCAGCGGAAACAGTCGTTGAGCGCTCTCGTCCGAAGGTACGACCCCTCCGGGTAATCGGGATGCCACGGTTTACTGTCGGCCGAAACGTGCCCACGAGGAACGACGATCGGATATCCCTTAATCGGCTGGTCATGCACCACACCGGAATGACACGTCGTGCATCCTTCTCCCTGGCCCCGAACCCTAAAGGCGTCCATGTGTTTCCGATGGCTCATGATAAGGCCGACATCTTTGACTGGCGCCGGCAGATCACGAGGCGCAACCTCGGAGACGCGCAAGATATTCCGGTGACAACCGAGGCAGACATCGGAGTCGACGCTGGATTTCAAATTGTGCGAATCAGTCGGGGTCCCGAACAGATAGATGGCGACATCCTTAGTTCCGGCCCAGGCCTTGTCATGGATCCATCCTTCGACACCGGGCCTGACATGGCAGGAGACGCACGTTACCTCTTTATGAGACGATTTGACCCAACTCTCATACGAGGGAGCGATATTGTGGCAACTCGCGCAGAACTTGGGATGATTCGTGAGGGGAATGGCCGCGCCACCGAGCGCAACGGCTCCGGCCACAAGTGCAAGTATGATCGTAGCGCTAGGCTTCCAGTTCATGCTCCGATTGAGCACGTCTCGGAAAATGTTTCATGATGAGCGAGGCCACCGCCGGCACGTCGTCGAGGGCAAAGACCGGCACATTCAGATTCACCTCTTTATCCGATACGACCGCCAGCAAACCTTCTGTTGAAATCGGAATTTCCCCGACTTGCTCGCGGATGATCACGATCTTGGGGAACCCTTCGTGCTTCCACCCTTCGGCAATGATGAGATCGTAGGAACCGTCCAGGAACCGATCCCGGACGTCCTCCACCGACATCTGATCCGAGACGTCGGCAAACATGGCCATGCTGCCCTTCGACAGGATCACCACACTGCTGGCGCCGGCCTGTTTGTGGCGCCAGCTGTCCTTGCCCTCCGTGTCGAGATCGAACCCATGGCCGGCGTGCTTGACCGTGGCCACCTTGTATCCGGCCCGGACGAGTTCAGGAATGACGCGTTCGATGAAGGTGGTTTTACCGCTATTGGACCGCCCGACGAAACAGACAATAGGCACGGCCATGGTGCAAAATCCTTTCGTGCCTCAGCAACACGAGAGCCGCTGCGGCCCCGCGTTGGTATGTTCGGCGTGGCTGGCCCAAGCTTCACCGCTCAGGAGCTGCACGGACACCGTATCGCCCGGGTTCAATCGCTCGACTTCGACCGGCACATCGATCAGGCAGTTGGCCTTGACCATCGACGTAAGAATTCCGGACCCTTGATCGCCGGTCGTCCTGACCTTGAACGTGCCATCTTCTCTCGTCAGCACACCGCGGAGGAAGTGCCGACGGTCGGTGCGCTTGGAAAACTTCTCTTGAAATATGGCTTGGACAACGGGCCGCCCATAGCTGCGATGCCCGCTCATTTTGAGCATCGCCGGCCGGACCAATTGCTCGAAGGTCACCATGGAAGAAACAGGATTCCCCGGCAATCCGAATGCAAGTTTGCCCTGAATCTTTCCGAACGCCAACGGCTGCCCCGGTCTGATCGCCAATTTCCAGAAATTCATTTCGGCACCCAGGTCACGGAAGACGGCCTTGGTGAAATCATAGTCACCCATCGACACCCCGCCGGAAAGGACGAGGATATCCGCCGTCAACCCATGCGAAATCTTTTCCTTGAGCGCGGCAGGGTTATCCCTGGCGATGCCGAGGAGAAAAGGAATACCTCCCGCATCCTGTACCGCGGCCGCAATACCATAGCTGTTTGAGTTGATGATTTTCTCCTCACTAAACCGCTCGTCAAGGTCGGCCAATTCATCGCCGGTCGAGAGGATCGCCACTCGCGGTCGTTGGTAGGCAAACACGAACGACTTGGCGAGAATCGCCAGCATCCCAGCTTCGCCGGGGCGAATGGTCGTGCCTTTCGCGATGATCCGCTCGCCCTTCTTCACGTCCTCACCCTGCGGGCGGATGTTTGAACCCTGCGCTTCCGGTTTGAACACCCGGACGGTATCGGGCGTGTGCTCCGTATCTTCAACTTTGAGCACCGTATCGGCTCCCTTAGGAATTGGAGCGCCGGTCATGATACGGATCGCTTGTCCGGGACCGACCGTCTTCCTCGGCATCTTGCCGGCCGGGACATCCTCAATCACGGTCAATGTCACAGGTTTCTGGATCGCATGCTCTTGCTTGATGTCTTCCCAGCGAACGGCAAATCCATCCATGGCGCTGTTGTCCCAGGGCGGATTGTCTCGTTCGACGATAATGTCCTCGCCCAGCACGCGACCCAGGGCGTCAAGAATCGATATCTTCTCCAACCCCAGGATGAGAGTGGCATCGAGAACAATCCGCTGCGCCTCTTCGAGCAGGGTCAACCCCGATAGTGCGTCCTTAGCCTTCACGGTCTCTCCCTCGTCAATGAGCATGCCGCGGCGCGATGTTAACCAGCGAGCCGCTCTTCTTACAAAACGCTTCGACCTTATTCGCGATGTCGTGATAGCACTCGGCCGTGGCCGTGTCAGAATTGAACATGGCGAACGGTTCACCGGCATCCGACTGGGTGACCACCTCGGGGTCGAGAGGAATCCGCCCCAGGAAGGGCACGCCCATATCCTGCGCCGACGCTTCTCCCCCGCCCTTGCGGAAGACTTCAATATGGTGATGACAGTGGGGGCAATCCAAACCACTCATATTTTCGACGATCCCGATGATCGGCACTTCGCTGTCCTTGCAGAACGTGACAGATTTGCGCGAGTCCAAGAGGGCGACTTCCTGGGGGGTTGTAATGATCACCGCGCCGCTGACATTGCCGAGCAAATCGATGGTCGTCACGGACTCGTTGCCGGTGCCAGGAGGCAAATCGATCAACAGAAAATTCAGGTCCTGCCATTCCACGCCACCCAAGAGTTGATTGATGAATTCGTACTTGTACGCGTCGCGCCAGATGATCGGATCGTCCGGATTCTGCAGCAAGAACGACATGGAGGCGATCTTCAGGTTGTAGGCTTGAAACGGGATGATGCCGCCCGACGTACTGATCTTGAGCTTCTGCCCTTCGGCACCGACCATCTTCGGTATGTTCGGCCCGTGGATATCCATGTCGCAGATCCCAACGTGCCAGCCTTTGAGCGCCAGGCTCACCGCAATATTGGTCGTGCAGGTGCTTTTCCCGACGCCGCCCTTATTGCTCATGACGAGTACTTTGTACTCGATCCGCTCCATCCGCTTGGCGACAAGCCAGCGGCTATGGCCTTCCTTGTCTTTCTGACAGGACTCGTTCTCATCACAGATTGCACAGGCCCACATATAGGTGCAGGTATCGCTCCCGCCCGAAGTCGGAGTTTGAATGATGTTCAGTTCGCGAGCCATGGTTCTCGTGCCCTTTCTACTTATCTGCTTAAAAGGATGATCCTCTCAGCGGCGCCGGCTCCCAGTTGGTACCCCGACATAGTCGCTGTCTGCAGCGCCTGGCATTGCGGACGACATGGCTTTGACCCCCCCCGCGGCAACCGGCGCCACGGCAGTCTCCGGAACCGGCGGTTTCTTCTTGTTAAAGAATCCGGCACTGATGATCCCGACTTCGTAAAACACATACATAGGCAAGGCCATCAAGCATTGATTGAAGGGATCTGGCGTGGGGGTCAGAATCGCAGCAACAATGAACGCGCCTAAGAGGGCCCATTTGCGGTAACGCTTCAAAAACGGCGCGTCGACCCAACCCAATTTGGCCATTAACGTAATGGCCAGTGGAACCTCGAAAATCAACCCGAATACCATGAGGAACCAGAGGGCAAAGCCTACATACTGTGCGATCGAGAGCTGGGGAATAAATCCGGCGTTGACGCCGTACGAGACGAGAAAATTCAAGGCAAAGGGCAGGACAAAGAAAAATGAAAACCCCACGCCTGCGTAAAAAGCCAGCGTGCTCAACAGAACAAACGGGCCGACGAACCGGCGCTCCTGAGCATGCAGACCCGGCACGACAAACTGCCACACTTCCAAGAGTATGTATGGCATGGCGATGACGATCGCAAAGAGGCCAGCCACCTTGACGTTTTGCCAGAGCGCTTCAGCAGGAGCTAAAAACACGAACGGTACGGCCGGCAGATCGGTCGGCACCCAGGAAAGAGCACCGGGCACAAACATGTTTTGGAGGGGAATGCGCAGCCATTTGACTAGCGTGTCGGCATAAAAAAACGTGCCGACGAATATGATCGCCGTCACGATCACAGCCCGCGTGAGCCGGACCTGGAGCTCCACGAGGTGCTCCATGACCGGCATTTTCTTGTCTTCCAGTGGCTTGAAGACAGAGTCTTGCAACCATCGATTGAAGTCGTTCAGCACACGGTCCCCAGCATGAGTCCTGGGTGCCAGCCGTGGCGGCTGGCACCCAGAAATTTCCACCTATTTCGGATTCACCGCCACAAACAAGTTGTTTCCCTGGCGACTCAAGAGCAGCACGGTCAGTTCTTCCTTCTTAATCTTGTGCGCTGCCTTCTGGTAATCATCAATGCTCTTGACCACTTCGTGATTCACCTCTTGAATCACGTCTCCACGTTGAATTCCCGCCGCCTCCGCCGGACCACCCGGTTCCACCGAGGTCACTACTACGCCGCTCGTTTTCGCCGGGATATTCAATTGACTCATGGTCGCATTGTCCAACGCCTGCACTCTGAGCGATGCCAGCACATTGTCGGGCGGCTTGACCGTCTCGCCCTGCTCCTTGGGAGGCGCGGCTTCTTTCTTCGCGAGCATCTCGTCCGACGGCCGTTCCGCCACTTTGACCATGAGCGTCTGCTCCTTGCCGTCTCGCAGGATCTTGACTTGCGCATCCTTCCCTACGACCGTGCGGGCTACGAGGTTGCGAAGCTGGCTGACGCTCTGCACTTCCTTGCCGTTGAAGGCAATCACCACGTCTCCCCGCTTGACCCCGGCCGCGTGAGACGGGCCATTCTCGTTGACGTCGCTGATCAAGACACCCTTCCGTTGTTCCGGCAGTTTGAACGACTTCGCCAGCGCCGGCGTAATCTCTTGAATTGCCACGCCCATCCAGCCGCGCACGACCTTACCGGTCCTTTGCAAACTCTCGACGATGTCCAACGCAATGCTGCTGGGAATGGCAAAACCGATGCCTTCAGAGCCACCGGTCCGTGAGAAGATGGCGGTGTTGATGCCAATGAGATCGCCGTTCATGTTCACGAGGGCCCCGCCGGAATTACCGGGATTGATGGCGGCATCCGTCTGAATGAAATCCTCATAATCGGCGATGCCAACATTCCCTCGTCCGAGCGCGCTGATGATACCGAGCGTGACCGTAGAGCTCAGACCAAAGGGGCTGCCGATGGCCAACACGAGATCTCCGACCTGGAGTTTTTCATATTCGGCCCACCTGACAGAAGGCAGATCCTTCGCCTCGATCTTGATGACAGCCAAGTCTGTTTTCGGATCCGTTCCGATGATCTTCGCGGAAAACTCGCGCCGATCGCTGAGCGTCACGGTTATCTGCGTGGCCCCTTCGACCACGTGATTATTCGTGACGATATACCCGTTTGGATCCAGGATGACACCGGAACCAGCACTTTGGTCTGGCCGTCCATGGGGACCTGGTGGCATCGGAGGAGGCGTTGGAAGTTCCCCACCGGGAGGCTCTTCTCCACCACCGCCCGGAGGTCCTCCAAACGGACCGGGAGGAAGCGGCCGCCTGCCTCGCCCTCCTTCGCCGCCGCCGGTCACGGCAATATTGACCACAGCCGGCGTCACTTTTTTCACAATGTCCGAGAACCCTTGAGCCATCGCCGGAGGAACTCCCGCTGCCTGCGCCGTAGGCTCGCCTGGAATCGGATTGAGGGTACATGCGATCGCAAAGAGGCAGAAACAACTGGCAAGGCCGAGGGCACGACCATCCATACTCCACTTAGCCATAACCGGGTTCCTCCAGAAGGTTATAGAAACCGACGTTAGACGGATGAACGGTGCATTGTACACCATCCATTCCGAAGCCTTCAAAGACAAATAGTCCCCTTCGGACTGATGCGGAAATGCCCGAAGGGGACTCGTGGGTGGCTCGAATAATCGGCTGCCGACCGCGCAAATTATGACGTTGTTCTGCGTGCGGCCTCGTCGGCTTCCAGCTGGCCCAACCAACTATTCTGGAGCCTCAACGTCAACCGCTTCACCGCTTGCTCGAACGACACAACTTTCAGGGTGTTCGGTGCGCCCTCGTAAGTCGGAGGCCAGATTCTCCGGTTCTCTTGAGGGCGTAAATAGACCGCTGGATACCATTGATTAATCCCTGGGGCACTCGGACGATCCAACGTCGCCCAGCCTCGGCCTTCGGCTTCCATCAGTGTCTTATTGCCTTTCAAATCGAGGAGTGCAAATTCCAAGAGTGACCAGTTATCGCGGCGGAAGCCCGGCTGCGCGTGGGTCGTCCAGCCCAGGAACAGCGTCACGGGATATTCCTGTTCCATGCTGGACAGGACAACGACGACCAAATAGTCGAGCCCGTGTTGCCGGCCCAACTCTGTAAACTGCGCCCAGTCTCCGCTTGGTTGGGGACGAATATGATCGGTTTGAATGATCTCCCGAATGGTGACAGGGAGGACACGACCGATCTCCTGCTTCAGGCTCTCCCCCAGTCGCACCAACGCTTCATCGGGAAGATTCGGAGCAGCCGCACCTGGTTCCGCTGTATCCGACACCAGTACCAGGCCAGCCTGAAGGGGTCGCTGCCTGAGCTTCGCCAGCGACTCCTCTTTGCCTCTATGATCGGGCGATACATAATTATCTATTCGAGACGGAGCGCCGGTTGCAAAGGCAGAGGCACAGGCATACAACACGGCAGCGCTCAGCACAAGGCACGCGGCATTGAGTAGCTCACGCATCACCCACCTCCTACTCCCGGCTGTGCAGACTCATCCTCACTTATAAACCGGATGAACTGCTGATCATTTGATCATTTTCCAGTCCGTCTTGCGGTTACCTCTCCAGTCCTCACACTCCAGCCATCCATCTCTCACGTCCCTTTTTAGGAACGCTGCCCGAGTCGCTCCACTTTTTTATTTATACGTTCGCTCCCCTAGACCGGATCTGTCAAGCCCATGGCCCCCCTTGTTTTTCCTCTGGATCTCGGCTACGGTACGCGCGGAAGTCTGGCTCGTTTTGCCGCGAGATTCTCACAGAATCTGGTGATCCATGCTCCGATGGCAAAGGACGGAAGCCGTCCAGATCTCCGTGGTCATTCCGGCCCATAATGAGGCCTCGCGCATTCTTCCCTATCTCCTCCAGATTACTGATTACTTCCGCCAGCAAGGTCGCTCACACGAAATTCTCGTCGTCGACGATGGCAGTACCGATACGACCGCTTCGGTCGTCGAAGATTTTGCCGGATCTGTTCCAACCGTACATCTAATTCGAATGACGTCATGCCGAGGCAAAGGTGCTGCCGTCCGGTGTGGAATGCAGGAGGCAGGGGGAGACCTCCAACTGTTTGCTGACGCAGATGGCGCCACTCCCATTTGCGAACTCGCTCGGCTGGAGGAGGCCCTGGCAGAAGGAGCCGATGTCGCAATTGGATCGCGGGCTCTGGCCTCACAGTTGCCGGATTTTTCCGTTCGCGCGCGCCTGTATAGAAGCGTGCTTGGCACGCTCTTCAATGCAGTCGTTCAGCAATGCGGGATTAGAGGGATATCAGACACCCAGTGCGGATTTAAATTATTCCGCAGGGTTGTGGCAGAAGAACTCTTCGCCTATTCTTCAATCGATGGGTATGGATTCGATCTTGAGTTGCTCTATATAGCCCGACAACGAGGCTATCGAATTACAGAGGTGCCGGTGAACTGGTCGGATCAGCCAGGCTCAAAGGTTCGAGTCCTGAGGGATGGACTTGCCATGCTCGGCGAGTTAGCTTTGATCAGAAGAAATGATCGTAAGGGACGTTACAGCCTTCCCTCCTTCTCGCCCGATTTCCTACCGGTCAGGGCCGCTCGGTTTGAACTTCCCAGAAATTAGGCGGATTCCCATTCCATTATTTTCGTCGTCACCGTTCAGGTAAGAGCCGGTAGAGCGAAACCTTCTCGTCTTCATAGACTCTTCTCCAGGCCGCTTCCTGGGCAATTCTCTGGTCCAGCGGACTGTTTTTCTGCACTATGGCCCAATCGACGAAGTACTTCTTCAAGATAGTGAGATCAGGAGGATCGGCCACGGTCAACGCCGCATAATCCTGGAATATGCGGCGTTCTCCCCTGTGCCAGGCAGGCATTCGTCCGTCGATGAAAATTTTTTCCTCCGGCAGCCACCACAGCAAGAAACCGCCATACGCATAATCATTGTAGAGTCGTTGGCCCAACTGATCCCGATGCGTCTGCACCCATTCCACTGCCTCAATCGGATAAGACGTTTCTCTGAAATACTCGGCTGGTCTTACGCCGGAGTGAACAACGTGGTGGAGATGCTCGGGGCCGAGCCACACCAGCATCAGCCCACCTGCGATCGTTCCGATCATACCCCAGCTCCGAACTGCCCCGATCCACGGCCGCGCCCAATGTTCTAGCCGATCGAATCCAATCGCCAAAAGCTCCGCACAGAGGGGTAGGCTGAAGAGGAGGAAAAACGGAATGTTCCGCATATGCCGAAAAGACAGAGCCAGGAAGCACGCCCCGATGACCCATCGAACCGGCTCGATCCGCCGATACCACAGGGCCGTCCCCAGGCCAAGTCCCGACAGGTAGAGCACGTAACTGCGTCCGGCTATTCCCTGCGTCGAAAAAGATTGCCACTCCTGCAACGAAGCGAGCATGAATTGGTTCGACAGTGAGTCGATGATTTCGGCATGCAATCGCCAACCGTAGGGATTCATGAAGGTGACGAGTGTAGAAAGGACCGTCACGATGACAAGTTTCTTGAGGTCCTGCCATGACCACAAGATTTCATCAATGCCGGCGGTGAAGAGTATTCGACGAGACGCCATCAATCTGACAACTGCAGTCACGGCTATCGTGAGCCCCAACAACAGCAGCCCCGCCGTGAAGCCTCCGTGCAGATTGGCCCACAGTAGGAATAAGGGAGGAATACACCATCGAGGCCACCTATCGCCGGCCTGCCACCTTTTTAAGAAGACAAGCACTATGCTCAACCCCAAGAACGTGACGAGCTGAGTCCTGGCGCCAAGATAAGGCAGCGCAACCCAGAGGGAGAAGACGCAGGCGAGCCATCGAAACAGGTCTCCGCAGGGTGCGAGGCGGCTGGCAAGCAGCCAGGCGCTCATGGTGATCGCGCCGAAGAAGAGAATCACGCCGAGTCCTCCGAAGAGCGAATAGATCCAGGCAATGATCACGTCGGTCAGCCATGCATGTTCGACCCACGCCCAATCCGCCATCGTATGGGAATAGGGATCCACGTCGGGCAGGGTCCAGCCCTGCTTGAAGAAATCCAATCCTGCTCGAAGGTGCCAGCCGAAATCCGGTTCGGTCAGCGGCTGAAGGGCAAAGTTCAAACCGATGAGGAACAGCAGAGCATCAAACGCGGGAAATCTCACTTCAGCGGGAGGGGATGAAGGGGACAGGGCCTTGACCCCTGAAGACCGCTCTCCTTCAGACTGCTTATGCCTCACGTGTCCCGCCTCACAACCGCCGGTCGTCTCGCCAAAAGATTGCCCATCACCAGCCACTCCACATCTGTGCGCAGGAAGCACCTCACCGCGTCTTCCGGCGTACAGACGATAGGTTCGTTCACGTTAAACGAGGTATTGAGCAGCACCGGCACACCGGTCAGGCGACCAAATGTTTCAAGGAGAAGGCGGTAGCGTGGATTCGAATCGGCATCGACGGTTTGTACCCTGGCCGAACCGTCGACATGCACCACGGCCGGGATGACTCCCTTGGCCGACTCTTGTACCGGAGCGGTAAAGAGCATGAACGGCGAGGGACCGGGCAAATCAAAGTACTCGGAGGCCCGTTCTTCGAGTACGGATGGCGCGAAGGGACGAAACGGTTCACGAAGCTTGACCTTGGCATTGATCAGGGCCCGCATGTCTTCTCGGCGAGGATCGGCCAAGAGGCTTCGATTTCCCAAGGCTCGGGGTCCCCATTCCATACGCCCTTGAAACCAGAACACCAAACGGCCACTCGATAACTCCGCGGCAACTTTCTCACACAGAGGAGTATCGGGAAGACGTTCAATCTGCAAACCGGCTTGGTCAAGCGCGGCCAGACAGGCCTGCTCAGAATAGTCCGGTCCCCAGGAGGCAGATCGCATGACTATTCGTTCAGTGAGGTTCCCCCGCCTCTGTGCCAGCCATAGCGCCGCACCGAGTGCAGCCCCTGAATCGCCTGCTGCAGGAGGCACATATACTTCCTGAAATCCTGCCTCACGCCAGAGTCGACTGTTTGCTACACAGTTATAGGCGACTCCGCCGGCCAGGCAGAGCCGATCCAACCCCGTCAACTGTTTCACGTACCGGGCGAGGTGCAAGAGCGTCTCTTCCAGGACCAGCTGGGCGCTTGCTGCCATGTCTTTATGGCGCTGCGTGATCTCTTCCTCTGGCTGCCGATTGGCACCTAAGAGTCGCAAGAATTCGGGTGAAAAAAAACGATGGCGGGCCAAGTGAAAATCGAAGATCCTCGTATTCAGTTCGAACCCGCCATCGGGGAGAAGAC
>DATIFR010000161.1:0-2690 GCA_035455145.1 Nitrospira sp. | reverse complement strand
AGGCCGACGGGAACCTCCATGTCAAGAAAGGCGGCGGCAGTTCCAAGCCGCGTCTTCTGACCTGTTCCGATTACACCGGCCTCGAGATCATGCGGGTCCTTAAAGATGAGGTTCTCAACCAGAAAATCCAATTACTCGAATTTGCCGCGGCGGTCGAATTGCTCAGCGACGATGACGGCAACTGTACTGGCGCGATCTTCAAAGACCTCGACAATCATCGGTATGTGGTCGTTGCAGCCAAGTCGGTCATTCTGGCGACCGGCGGAATCGGCCGTCTGCACATTCAGGGCTTTCCGACGAGCAATCACTATGGGGCCACCGGCGACGGTCTCTGCCTTTCCTATCGGATGGGCGCCAAGTTGGCCCACATCGATACCTTTCAATACCACCCGTCAGGTGCCGTGTATCCGGAGCAGTTGATCGGCGCGCTCGTGACGGAAGGGATTCGTTCAGAGGGTGGCCATCTGGTGAATGCCAAGGGCGAACGCTTTGTGAACGAACTCGATACGCGCGATGTCGTGTCGTCCTCGATTATTCGTGAATGCGAAGAAGGCCGCGGTATTCGCACGATGTCGGGTCGTGTCGGTGTCTGGTTAGACACCCCGTTGCTGGATGCCGAGCACGGACCGGGCACGCTCGAAAAGCATTTCCCCGCCATGATGCTGCAGTTCGAGCGGTTCGGGATCGACATCAGCAAGGATCCGGTCCTGATCTATCCGACACTGCACTACCAGAACGGCGGGGTGAAGATCGATACGAACTCCGAAACCAACGTGAAGAATCTCTTCGTGGCCGGCGAAGCGTCCGGCGGATTGCACGGGCGCAATCGGTTGATGGGGAATTCGCTGCTCGATTTGATGGTTTTCGGGAAGCGGTCGGGATTGACCGCAGCCTCGCGCACCGGATCGATGAAGCAGGGGAAGTTGACGTTGAAGCATCTCCAACGGTTCCGGGCCGATGCCAAGAAACATGGGAATGTCAGCGGCGTGATTTCTCCCATGATCCTGCCTGCCTATACCAGGAAAGTGAGTTAGTGCTGAGGACTGAGTGCTGAGAAGGAATTTGGATTACTCAGCACTCGCCGCTCAGCACACAGTATTGAAGCGACTGTAAGGAGCGAATATGAACGTGCATGAGTTTCAGGCCAAGTCGTTGTTCGCGCAATTCGGCGTGCCGGTTCCGCGCGGGCGCGAAGTGAAGACCCCACAGGAAGCGGAAGCCTGGGCAGCAGAGCTGAACAGCCCGGTATTCGTCGTCAAGGCGCAGATCCATGCCGGCGGTCGCGGCAAGGCCGGCGGCGTAAAAATCACGAAGAACAGGGCCGAGGTGCCCGGGCTCGCCAAGGAACTCATCGGTAAGACCCTCATCACGCACCAGACCGGTCCGAAGGGTCGAGTCGTGCATCGGCTCTTGATCGAAGAAGGCGCCAACATTGCGAAGGAACTCTATCTCAGTATTCTCGTGGATCGCGATTCCGGCTGGCCCGTCTTCATTGCGAGCACCGAAGGCGGGATGGAGATCGAAGAGGTCGCTGCGCATACTCCGGAAAAGATCATCAAGGAGCTGATCGATCCAGCCGTCGGATTCCAGGGCTATAACGGACGCAATATCGCCTTTGCCTTGGGCATCAACAAGATCGAACCGGCTGCGGTCAATCCCTTCATCCAGATGCTCGGCAATCTCTACCGATTGTTCATGGAGAAACATGCCGCGCTTGTCGAAATCAACCCGTTGATCATTACGAAGGAAAAGACGGTGGTCGCGTTGGACGGCAAGGTATCCTTCGACGACAACGGGATCTTCAAGCATCCAGATGTGCAGCAGATGCGCGATCTCAATGAAGAAGAGCCGTTGGAGATCGAGGCGAGTGAGAACAATCTCAACTACGTCAAGCTGGACGGCAACATCGGTTGCATGGTGAACGGCGCCGGCCTCGCGATGGCGACGATGGACGTCATCAAGCTGGCGGGCAGCGAGCCGGCAAATTTCCTGGACGTGGGCGGTGGCGCGACGAAGGAAACCGTGGCGGCAGGATTTCGCATTCTGCTTAAGGATCCCAACGTGAAAGGTATCTTCATCAATATCTTTGGTGGGATCGTCCGTTGCGACCGTATCGCCCATGGCGTGATCGAAGCGGCCAAAGAAGTGAAGATTACCGTGCCACTTGTGGTCCGGTTACAGGGCACGAATGCCGAAGAAGGCCGTAAGCTGTTGGCGGAATCCGGCCTCAAGCTGGAAGTGGCCAACGATTTGTGGGAAGCCGCGCAAAAGATTGTGAAGCTGACCGGAAAAGCGGCGTGAGACGACAAATGAAGGCACAGCGATAAGCCCCTGTGCTCGCGCAACGCGCGCCTTCAGAAGGGCCTCGTTGGACGCGCGCAGTGGGGGCTTAACCCTGCGCCTCCGAAAGACTGCTTCCCGGTCATGGGAAGGTGAAATAAGAAAGAAAAGAGGGAATCGTGAGCATTCTCGTCAATAAGAATACGCGGGTGGTGGTGCAGGGAATTACGGGCAAGGAAGGCTCATTCCATGCGACCCAGTGTAAGGCCTACGGCACGAAGGTCGTGGCCGGCGTGACGCCGGGCAAGGCTGGGCAGGATGTCGAAGGGATTCCGGTCTTCAATACCGTTCGCGATGCGGTCAAGAAAGCGCAGTGCGACACCTCGTTGATTTTTGTGCCGCCGCCTTTC
>DATIFR010000160.1:0-1298 GCA_035455145.1 Nitrospira sp. | reverse complement strand
TTCCGTTTCGGCGAGGTGATAGTATAGTCGCTTTCCTTCATTAGCCTGCCTTGCAGACTGACAGTATATCAGACGCAGTTGTATAGTCTTTTCGGGGGAGCCAAGCCCGTAAATGTCATCATCAGGAAGCTCGCAACTATATCGCCCTGACAGAACGGAAAATATAACATCATGTATGTCGGCCTCTGGGAACACGTTGTAGATTGTATTGAACATAGTGGAAATGACGCGGTTCCATAAAAGCCTTAGTGACTGTCCGGGAACATCTTGAATCGGCTGAATCATTTGTGATTCAAGAGAGGCGGCCTGATTCCATGGGGAGCCGCCGCCGATGTGGACGACCGAAAACCGCGCACGCTATGACCGCAGCCGCCTGCGCTATCCGAGCGACCTGACCGACGAAGAATGGGCTCTGATTGCGCCGCGCCTTCCGCCGGCCAGGCGCGGCGGCAACAAGCGGACGGTGAACCTGCGCGAAGTGGTCAACGGTCTTATGTACATCCTGAGCACCGGCTGCCAATGGCGGGCGATCCCGAAAGACCTGCCGCCCCGCTCGACCTTGTACGATTACTTCGATCTGTGGAGCTGGGACGGCACGCTTGATCGCATTCATCACGCCCTTTATGTCGAATGCCGCGCGAGAGCTGAGCGCGAGGCGTCTCCGACCACGGCCATCATTGACAGCCAGAGCGTGAAAAGCGCTGAAAAAGGGGGCCCTGCATCGACCCGCATGGCTACGATGCGGGCAAGAAGATCAAGGGCAAGAAGCGGCATATTCTCGTCGACACGCAGGGCCTCTTGATGCACGCCATCGTGCATGCCGCCGACATCCAGGATCGCGATGGCGGCGTGCTTCTGATGGCCACGCTGTTCGGCATCTATCCCTTCCTTCTGAAGCTCTATGCCGATGGCGGATATCAGGGCGCCGGCTTTCAAGAGGCGCTGCGCACCGTTCTGAACCGCGTTAACCTCGAGATCGTCAAGCGCTCCGATCAAGCGCAGCGCTTCGTCGTCTTGCCCAAACGCTGGATCGTCGAGCGGACCTTCGCCTGGCTCGGACGATGCCGAAGGCTCGCCAAGGATTGGGAATGCCTCAATCGCAAAGCACTCGCCTTCCTCAGAGTCCGTCCGGAGACTCTATGAGGGATTACAAAGCTTTCTGAGCATCAAACGGATGGAGGCGAGGCGGAGGAAGGCGAGCGCGTTGTGGTTGAGGTTTTCCCAGTCCTTGGCGAGACGACGACATCGACCGAGCCAACCGATGGTGCGTTCGACGATCCAGCGCTTGGGCAGAACCA
>DATIFR010000159.1:0-6359 GCA_035455145.1 Nitrospira sp. | reverse complement strand
TCGCTCCCCGGAAAATTGGCCGACTGTTCCGAAAAAGATCCCGCCCTCAGCGAGCTCTACATCGTCGAGGGCGATTCAGCCGGCGGGTCGGCGAAGCAGGGGCGCGACCGCAAGTTCCAGGCCATTCTGCCGCTCAAGGGGAAGATCCTCAACGTCGAAAAGGCCCGCTTCGACAAGATGCTGACGAGCGACGAAATCCGGACACTCATCATGGCGCTTGGGACCGGGATCGGCCGCAAACGCGAGGAGAGCGATAAGGCCGACAAGGATACGTTCGACATCGCGAAGGCCCGCTACCACAAGATTATTCTTATGACTGACGCTGACGTCGACGGCAGCCACATCCGCACGCTGCTGCTCACGTTCTTCTTCCGGCAGATGCCGGAACTACTCGAACGGGGCTACATCTATATCGCCCAGCCTCCCCTCTTCAAAGTGAAAAAGGGCAAGTCGGAGCGGTATCTCAAGGACGAGGGGGCGTTGAATGAGCATCTCGCCGATCTCGCGGTCGAAGAAGTGGAGCTGTATGTGGAGGGGGCCCAGGACTATGTGACGGGGCGCCGGCTCCTCCCGATCTTGAAGAAAATGATCTCGTTCGAGACGCTGCTCACTAGGCTCGACAAGAAATCGCACGAGGCCGCGATGCTCAGGGTCTTCGTGGATGAGCCGGGGCTGGATCGCGACATGCTCAAGGATTTGGCCGCGCTGAAGAAAACGGTGGCGAACGCGAAGAAGGCGCTCGGGTTGGTGTTTCCGAAGCTCGAGCCGACGATCGAGATTTTTCCCGACGAAGAACACCAGTCGAACAAAGTGTCCTGCCGCATGCATGCCGGAGGCATTACGCATCAATTGGACGTCACGCACGAGCTGGTCGGCTCCGCTGAATTCAGAGAGTTGCAAAAACTCGCTCCCTCGTCGATCGGGCTGGGCCGCCTGCCCTACAAGTTGAAGGCGAAGGGGCAAGAGCAGCAGCTCCACTCGACCGCCGATATGGTTAAAACGATCCTCGACCTCGGCAAGCAGGGCCTCGGTATCCAGCGCTACAAAGGATTGGGAGAGATGAATCCGGAGCAGCTCTGGGAAACCACGATGAATCCGGAAATGCGCACGCTGTTGAAGGTGGAGCTGGAAGACGTGACTGGCGTGGACGAGATTTTTACGATTCTGATGGGCGACGAAGTCGAACCGCGCCGGAATTTCATACAGGCGCATGCGCTCGAAGTTAGAAACTTAGATGTCTAGCAAGGAAGCTTTCAGCTGACAGCTATCAGCTTGTTCGGAGCAGACGGCTGAATGCTAATCGCTGAGAGCTAAGGAAAACACATGCCCCCTGATGAACGATTAGGCCACATCGCCATCGAAGACGAGATGAGGTCCTCGTATCTCGATTACGCCATGAGCGTGATCGTAGGACGAGCCCTTCCAGATGTGCGCGACGGCCTCAAGCCGGTCCATCGCCGGATTCTTTTCGGCATGAACGAGATGGGCCTCGTCCACAATCGCGCCTACCGCAAGTCGGCCAAGATCGTCGGCGAGATCATGGGTAACTACCATCCCCATGGCGATAGCGCGATCTATGACACCCTGGTGCGTATGGCGCAGGAATTCAACATGCGCTATCCGCTGGTGGACGGGCAGGGCAATTACGGCTCGATGGACGGCGATTCAGCCGCGGCCATGCGCTACACCGAAGCGCGCATGACGAAGCTGGCAGAAGAGCTGTTGGCGGACATCGACAAGGAAACAGTCGATTTCGGTCCCAACTATGACGAGTCGCGGCAAGAACCGTTGGTGCTGCCGACAAAAGTCCCGAATCTCCTTATCAACGGAGCGGGAGGAATCGCGGTCGGTTATGCCACGAACATTCCCACGCACAATCTCGGCGAAGTCGTCGAGGGACTGCTGCTGCTTTTGGAGAATCCAGAGGTCACGATCGCGCAGTTGATGAAAAAGATTCCCGGACCAGACTTCCCGACAGCCGGCTTTATCTACGGCATGACCGGCATCAAAGATGCCTACGAAACGGGCCGCGGCCTCCTCAAGCTCCGTGCCAAGGTAGCTGTGGAAACGGACGAACGCACAGACCGCGAACGTCTCATCGTCACCGAAGTTCCCTATCAGGTCAACAAAGCGAAATTGATCGAGAAGATCGCCGAACTGATCCAGGAAGACCGGCTTAAGGGCATCTCTGATCTCCGCGATGAATCCTCGGCCCGCGAAGGCGTCCGGATCGTCATCGAGTTGAAGCGAGGCGAAATCCCGCTCGTCGTGCTGAACAATCTGTATAAACACACGCAGCTCGAGACGACGTTCGGCGTGATTATGTTGGCGCTGGTCAACAATCGCCCGGAAGTCCTCAATCTGAAGCAAATCCTCCACCACTTCCTTGAGCACCGGCGTGAAGTTGTCGTGCGCCGAACGGCGTTCGAGCTGCGCAAGGCGGAAGAGCGGGCACATATCCTCGAAGGCCTGAAAATCGCCCTGGACAACCTCGATGCCGTGATCGCCTTGATCCGGCGCGCGCAATCGCCGGATGTCGCCAGGGCCGGCCTCATCCAGCAGTTCGCGCTCAGTGAGATCCAAGCCAATGCGATTCTGGACATGCGTCTCCAGCGCTTGACCCAATTGGAGCGGACGAAACTGATCGAGGAGTACACGGAAGTCCTGAAACAGATCGAATATTTGAAATCCGTATTGGGCAGCGAGGCGCTGGTCCGGAAGATCATCAAAGACGAACTGATTCAAATCAACGAGGCGTACAAGGACGAGCGCCGAACCCAGATCGTCAAAGAAGAGGCCGAAATCAGCCTTGAGGACTTGATTGCGGAAGAGGAGGTCGTCGTCACGATTTCGCACGCCGGCTACATCAAACGCAACGCGGCATCGCTCTATCGCGCGCAGCGACGCGGCGGCAAGGGCAAGATCGGCATGGGCATCAAGGAGGAAGATTTCGTCGAGACGCTCTTCACCGCCTCGACGCACGACACGCTTCTGTTCTTTACCGATGCAGGGAAGGTGTATTGGCTCAAGGTCCACGAGATTCCGGAAGCCAGCCGCGCGGCGAAAGGAAAGGCGCTGGTGAATCTGCTCGCCTTGTCCGGCAACGAGAAGGTCACGGCGACGTTGCCGGTGAAGGAGTATCGAGAAGACCGGTTCGTGATCATGGCGACAAAGAAGGGGATCATCAAGAAGACCGAGCTCGCGGCCTACAGCAATCCGCGCCAGGGCGGAATCATTGCGTTGGGGCTCGAAGATGGCGACAAACTCATCGGTGTGCACGTGACGGACGGCCAGCGCGAGATTCTTCTTGGGACCAAACAGGGCATTACGATTCGGTTTAAAGAGGAAGAAGTCAGGCCCATGGGTCGAACGGCGTACGGGGTGAAAGGTATTACCCTCGAGGAGGGCAACGAAGTCATCGGGATGGAGACGATCACACCGGACTCCACCACCTCGATTCTCACCGTGACCGAGGGGGGATACGGCAAGCGGACGCCGGTCACGGAGTATCGCGTTCAGGGGCGTGGGGGAAAAGGCATCATCAGTGTAAAAACGACTGAACGGAACGGCCTTGCCGTCGGATTCCTCCAAGTACGGGACGACGATGAGATCATGCTCATGGCCGCACAGGGGAAGGTCCTTCGCTGCAAAGTCGACGATATCCGCGAGATCGGACGTAATACGCAGGGCGTCAGGATTCTCGACCTCGACGGAGAGGAGGATCGTGTGGTGGCCGTCGCCAAGCTCGCCGAAAGCGTCGAGCGCGAAGATCCGGGTGCCGACGAAAGCGCCAACGGCTAGGGCCACTCCCCGTCAGGACGCGGAACCCTTCGCTCCTCTTCCCGCCATGAACGATTCATACACTCAGCCGCCGGCTGCTCCCAAGAAGAAGCCGCTCGACACCGTCGTGAAACTGGCGCTGATGGTGTTTTTTGGATCCTTCGCCCTGATCTGGGGCGGGATGTACCTCAGTCGACCGGATCGATCGATCCCTCCGTACAGTGTCGGTTCGCAGGAGGACACCGCCGTGTCGGTGCATGTGCCGGCCTGGACCAGCGACACGGAAATAGAAACACTCATCGAACGCTTTCGAAAAGTCGGTCGTGAGACCAGAAATTTTGGCCCGATGAAGATCAGGCCGACCACACCGGACGATCCCAAGGGACGCTATCGGCGTATTACTATCTATATCTTTACTCATGATGCCTGGGCCGAAGCACCTATTCTCCACAAGTATCTCACCGGCGAGGACAAAGACGTCCTTGACGGGTTCCGGCGTGCGCTCAGAGGCTTTTATCAATTGACGGAATCGCAGGAAGAAGGGCGGATCGGCCCGCTCGTCGAGGGGCAGGACTCTGCAGCGACCGCGGCGTATTCCAGACAGTTGTTCAAAGAATCGGTCGCTTCGACGCCTTAGGGTCGAGACCGAGCGAAGGCCTCGGCCATCACTTGGGTCAAACGAGTTCTGAGTTCAAGGTCTTGAACGGCGGCCGCATGCGCAGAGGCTTCGGTCAACGCCGCCTCGCTCACGACCGGTGCTGTGTTCGCCGGGACCGCTTGCCCAGACGGCTTGTCGAGCGAGGGAATTTCTCCCACACGCAAGGCGATCTCGGTGACGAGTTCGGTCCCTGCTTGCTCATTGAGCTTGGCAAGCAAAGCCGGTTTGAGGAATGTCAGCTGTTGCATCCACACCGAGCTCCGGACGATCAGATGGAGTTTCTTGAAGCGGATCTGGTCAGGCCAGGTATGGGCGGCGACGGGATCGCCGACGATCTCACGCCATTGATGCTGGAGACGGAGTTCGAACAGGCGCGTTTCGAGCCCAAGACGTTTCGCCAATCCCGAGAGAATGGTACCGAATGAGTCAAGCGAACTATGCGCGCGCATAGACAGGATCTTAGGCCCAGACTTTCAAAGGGTCAAGAGCCTAGGAGCCAAGGACGGCGATGACGAAAGACGTCACAGAGAAGGCTGTTGCGACCAATCGCAAGGCCTATCACGATTATTTTATCGAAGAGAAGTTTGAAGCCGGCATCATGCTGCAAGGGACTGAGGTGAAGTCTCTTCGGGAAGGGCGGGTGAATCTCCAAGATAGCTATGCAAGCGTGAAGGACGGCGAGGTCTTTCTCCACCACTGCCACATCAGCCCCTACAGCCACGGCAACATCATGAACCACGACCCGCTCCGGGTCCGCAAGCTCCTGCTGCATAAAAAAGAGATCAACAAACTGCTCGGCAAGACTCAGCAGAAAGGCCTCACCCTCATTCCCCTCCGCATCTACTTCTCCAAGCGAGGTCATGCCAAAGTCGAGTTGGGACTCGCCAAAGGGAAGAAGCTTTACGACCGCCGCGAGTCCATCAAGTCGCGCGAAGCCGGCCGCGAAGTCGAGCGGGCGATCAAAGAAAGAAAGTAAGACACCGGATCCTGGGAATGTGATCCCATTGAGGATTCGTCGATGCCACGCCAGACGGCAGGGACCTGCCCCTTCAATTCGGCCATGCGCTATTGATCCAAGCATCTGATTAATAAGAAGAAAGGCAATGACGACCGTCCTAGGCAAGGGAGACCTTGACTTTAGTTCTAACTAGAACTATCTTGCACTCAGTTGTTTGAATGGTGATCAGACAAGCGGAGGTGCCGTATGAAAGCGTTGTTCCAAACGGACGATAGTTGGACTGGCCTGATTCTTCGCCTGACCCTGGGTATGGTGATGTTTCCTCACGGCGCCCAGAAACTCTTGGGCTGGTATGGCGGGTTTGGGTTTTCAGGAACGATTGGTTTCTTTACGGACACGATGCACCTCCCGTGGCTGATTGCATTCCTTGTCATCATCGGAGAATCATTTGGAAGCGTCGCCCTGCTGCTGGGGTTTCTTACACGGTTTACGGCGGCCAGCCTGGCTGTCATTATGGTGGGTGCCATCGTGACGACGCACATTCCCCACGGGTTCTTCATGAACTGGTTCGGCAAGCAACAGGGTGAAGGTTACGAGTATCATCTTCTGATGATCGGAATCGCGGTCGCGTTGTTAGTGACGGGAGCTGGGCGGTGGTCGATCGACCGCGAGATTGCAGAGAGAGTCGCGCGCTAAGATCGCGCAGGGAAGGAGGGCAATCATGGCAACGGATGTGACGATGAGAGCGAAGGATGTCCTGGGTGTCTATCAGCCAGGGTCGACCCACATGGTCGGCGACGGGTTTCCCGTTCGGAATCTCTTTCCGAGCAATGATCTCGATCATGAGGTGAGCCCCTTTCTCATGCTCGATTATGCGGGACCCCAGTACTTTGCCCCGACAGATCATCCTCGCGGCGTGGGTGAGCATCCGCACCGCGGGTTTGAAACCGTTACTATTGTCTA
>DATIFR010000158.1:0-1323 GCA_035455145.1 Nitrospira sp. | reverse complement strand
GCGCATCGAGGCGCTGATAGAAATAACCGCGCCGGTGGAGGAGTGTGACCGCCACCATGGGCACATCCAAATCGGCGGCGGACCGGATCGTGTCGCCGGCCAGCACGCCAAGCCCTCCTGCATAGGTCGGCATGGCAGGATTCAACCCGATTTCCATCGACAGGTATGCAACCAGAGGAGTGTTCACGGTTCTTGCCTGATCCATGACGCCTCTCTCAGCTTAGTGTTTCTCGAATCCAGTCTCCCAGCACGTGGGTCATCCCCACCACAGAAAGGCCGATTAACACATGTTCACCGATCACCTTCCATGGGGCGATGTTCTGCGCGCGTGCAAGGGCAAAACTGAGGACCGCGAGGAGCAAGAGCCCCCACGTCACACTCACCATGATCGCAGCTGTCAGGGGGAGAACGAGCACCGGAACGACAAAGGTCAGTGCAATGATCAGCTTCGCAAAAAACGTCGCGATGGTCGCCTCCCAGATCTGCATCGTGGGGCCGCTGTTCTTGGACTCTTCGGCCAGATGGATGCCGAGCGCGTCGGACATGGCATCGGCGATCGCAATGGTGAGAATTCCACCGATCACGATTGCACGTGAGTGCGTCCCCGAGTGCAATCCCACCATAAGACCGAGTGTGGTGATCACGCCGGACGTCAGTCCAAAACTCAGCCCGGTTTTCCAGGACGATTTCATGCTTCCTCTTGCACGGCTTACCGCGGAAAGGTGAGAACATAGGCCAGGACGTCCCGGATGGCCTCTTCCGACATGGCTGATTTCCAGGCATCCATGGCGCTGTTCGGCCGTCCCTCGTGAATGCTCTTGAGCAGCCGCGAATCCGGCTTCGTGAGCACCTCGCTCGACGTCAGATCTGCAACCGGCGGATCAAACTGCGTGGCCCCATCCCCTTTACCCTGCGGCCCATGACAGCCCAAACAGTATTTCTCGTACAACTTCTTCCCTCGCGGGAGATTCCGTTCGGTCTGAGTGAGCCCCGCGATGGGAACCGCCAGCCAGCAGACGATCATCAGTCCGGAGACGACATGCAGGTATGTGCGAGTCATCTGTTCCCCTTTCCTGTTCGACTTTCTCGAAGCGCCGGCTCACCGACCGCGTTCGTGAGCCCGTCGAAGATATCCCCGAAACCACCCGCCTGCTTGGTTAAGCATCATGCTGTCGGTCTTGATATAGACCATTGCGGCTGACGCCTTCAGGTCTTCTCCATGATCGCTTTCAACTCCACCCCGCTGATGACTTCACGTTCCAACAGCAGCTTCGCGCCTTCTTGAAGCGCGGCTTTCCTTTCTCCAAGCAACTTGTTTACCCG
>DATIFR010000157.1:0-4065 GCA_035455145.1 Nitrospira sp. | reverse complement strand
TGGCGCAATCAGCTTTGTGACGCGACCTGATCGTGAACTGGTGCCGGTGCTGTTGAAGAAGGATCAATGTATTGACCTGATTATTCCACGTGGCGGCGAATCGCTCATGCGCATCGTCACGGAGCATTCGACGATTCCCGTAATCAAGCACGATGCCGGTGTCTGTCATATCTATGTGGACGTCGATGCCGACCCTGTGATGGCTGAGGAGATTTGCTTCAACGCGAAGGTTCAGCGACCTTCGACCTGTAATGCGATGGAGACATTGCTGGTCCACCAAGGCATCGCGAGAACGTGGCTCCCAGCGTTTATCGACAAATTGGTAGCGGCGAAGGTCGAGGTCCGTGGCTGTCAGAAGACCTGCGCGCTGTCGTCAGCGGCCAAGCCGGCAAGTGACAGCGACTACGGGAAAGAGTTTCTGGATCTCACCTTGGCGGTGAAAGTGGTCAAGAACATCGACGAAGCCATGGAGCACATTACGCGGTACGGTTCCCGGCATACGGAAGCCATCGTGACAGCCGACTATCAAAAAGCCATGCGGTTCCTTCGCGAAGTTGATGCGAGTGCCGTGTTAGTGAATGCCTCCACGAGGCTCAACGATGGCTACCAGTTCGGGCTTGGTGCTGAAATCGGGATCAGCACCGCTCGCATCCATGCGCGTGGACCGATGGGGCTTGAAGAGTTGACCTGCTCCAAGTTCATTGTGCTGGGGAGCGGGCAAGTCCGGGAGTAAATGTCAGCCGATCCCCTCGCCGTTGGCCTCAAGATTCCCGGCTCTCTCCGATTTCCTGCCAATCTTCCCTTCATCAATCAATTCGAACAATCGGGAGGGCGCGTCGTTCGACAATCGACGGGCCATCTGGTCTATTACCGGTCCGATGGACGACGTTTCCTCGCAACCGATCCTGCCGGGAATCCCTTACATGAATGCGACTGGGGGCTGGACGCGAAGGGGGAGGCGACCCTGCTACGCGCTCGCATCAAGCTGGATTGGGGTGCGTGGGTCGGCCTGAAGCCGGCCGGCTTGGTGAATGAGATGAGTCTCAATCTGGCCACCAAGCCGGGATGGCAGAAGCTCAAGGCCGACGACTTGAGAGGTATGGCGGCGCAAGCACTCCGCGTTCCTCTCGATGAGGTCCGGTGGTTCTATCGGGACGAGGACTTGGTTATCGGCCCGACAGGACGGGCGACGATTCGACATCGCAAGGATGCGTTCTATCTACTGGACGACGGAGACTTCGACCGTGCCCGTTTCATGTCTTGCATGGGAGCAATGCATTGGGCTGCCATTGATTTCCTGCCCGTTGTTGAGCTCTTCAAGTCGCTTCTCCCCGGCACCGGTTCGGCGGTGTTTGAGCTGATCCGGGGGCTTTACGACGATCAGAATGAGGGCCTGCCGGTCCCACGACCTCTCCGGTATCGCGGCATCCCGACCTATCCATCTGAAGCAGCCTTTCGTCTGTTTAGCAGCTTCTTCAGGCCGACTGCAGGCGGGGAGCGCGATCCCTTCACCATCTTTATGGATCCAACCAGGGCACATGAAGTCGAGTGGTCTCCTTCGCCGATCCAGCCCCGCCGGTATTTTGATGGGACACACGGCTGTTGCCTGACTGTTCTGGGGGCAACGCTCCAAAAATTGACCATGACGGAAGATTCAGCCGGCTTATCCTTTCTCAATCCGAAAGGTCGACGATTTGCCCCTTGCGATCGAACGGTGCAAATCATCCATGGAACGGTGGTGGTCAAAGATCGTGATCGTGAAACTGCCTTGTCGGTAGTCCCGCCAAAAGAATGCCAGGAGCAACCACCACTATCGGTTCCGATGAGTCCTGTTGATTGGCGAAGTCTGTTTATAAGCGGAGTGCCGCCGATAGCCCCGCAGGAGGCGTATGGAGCGGTGCTGTTTTATCCGCAGAACGAAACAGAAATCGGGGAACTCGCAGCCCAGCCCTTTGTGGCTGACTATCTCCAAGACCTTGCAGAGCAAGATCGAGAGATCGGAGCTGCAATCGCAAGGGCTGAACGGATCCTGATCGAGAACGGTGATGCTGTCATCGCTACCTGCATTCCGTTTGATCGGCCGCGGGACTATGACGTCTTGGTGCGGGTGCCGTCGTTTGCACAACGCCAGGCCCAGCAATTATGGAACACGAGTGCTGAGCTGCAGCGCTGGGATTGGCTGAAACGCATCAGGTTTCTGCCGACAGGGAAGGCTGAAGATTCTTCCGGTTCACAGAGCAGCTACGATTTGGTCTATCATTGGGTGCCCTATCCTTTGGAAGGGAATCATCCTGCCCTGATGGCTCGGATACAACAGCTTCAAAAAGGGGTGAGCCGAGCAGGCCGGGCGTTTGTCGTAGGGCCGGCCGACTTGGGAGCTTTGTGGAGAACGTGCGGACTTGCTGTCTGTTGGCAGGAGAGCGTTGAACAATTACCGACGTTTCGCATGCATCGAACCATCCTGCCTCAGGCTCAACTCAGGGCTGGGCTGACGCTGTTTCATCTCAAGAGAGCGTAACGGGCTTGCACGGCGGATGACGTTTCGATTACGGTGGCGAACAATGAGTGAACAGGTGTCAGGACAGACCGGAGATTCGGACGACAAGATCGTCATCTATTGGGAACGTGAATACAGCACGGCATTCCCGCCTGAGCGTCTCAAACTCGATTTCATGCCGCACCGGCCGATGCTGTCAGGCATGTCGCTTGATGAGCAACGGGCCACCGCCGCTGGCGGCTATAAGGTGATCCCCGATGATTGTGGACCGGTGCGCACGGTCGGGCAGTATGGATGGTTGATCCGGTCCCCGGCAGACTGCAAAATCCGGCGAACCGCAGATGGCGTGAAGTGGCAGGCGCCGCCGATTTTACCCGAAGAGCGATTGCTGGGGTACAAGTCCTTTTCGGGTACCTATGTTGATCTGATTCTCAACAGCGGCTATCCCAAATTGTGCTGCGGCATCAGGTTTTATTACCCCAAACATGTCGGCTTGATGATGAAGGATATTCCCAATCCCTTCTATCATCATCCTGAACGGACCTTCTACGTCTGGGAAGGAATCAAGACGCAGGAGTACAAGCGCACGCCGAATGTCTATGACTGGTTGCCGGACTATGAGGCCTTTACAGCCAATTTTCTGCTTCAACTTACCAAACCGACGACGATTAAACGGGGTGATCCCATCGGCATTGTCATACCGGTACTCCTGCCCAAACAATTCTCGCTGGAAGAGTTGAAGCCTCGCTAGGGCCCGACGATCCTCTTCAAGCTTGACAGCCTTCCTCCCGCCTCAGTATGATGCATCAACCTTTAATGCTCATCCTGAGAGGTGAGCAAGGAGTGAATATGGGCCTCATTCAGGCCTTTCATCGACAGCAAACTGTGACCTTCTCGTCGAATCTCGGCGGGGAGGTTTTTTTATGCCCGGATTCCAGATGAAGACACCTTCCCAGCATGACCGGCAGCAGGAACGAGTGGTGATGGAATCGGGCGACATCGCCCGTGCGGTCACACGTATCGCGCACGAAATTCTCGAAAGAAATAAGGGTGTCAAGGATCTCGCATTGGTGGGAATCAGGACGGGAGGCGTCCATCTCGCTCACCGGCTTGTGCGACGGATCCATGACATCGAGGGCGTGGCTGTTCCTATCGGAGAGTTGGACATCACGCTCTATCGAGATGATTTGGCCTTACGAAAAGAGCAGCCGATTCTTCGCAAGACGTCCGTGCCGTTCGACATCTCGAGCAAGATTATCGTGCTGGTCGATGACGTCCTGTTCACCGGACGGACGATCCGCGCCGCGATGGACGGACTAATCGATCTCGGCCGGCCGGCAGAAATTCAGTTGGCGGTCCTGGTCGATCGGGGCCACCGGCAGTTGCCGATCAAAGCAACGTATATCGGAAAGAACATTCCGACCTCACGGGAAGAGAAGATCCAGGTTTTGCTGGAAGAGGCAGGCGAAGAAGACCGGGTCGTCATACTCAAGGCGTGAAGGAGACGAAGCGATGAGCCTCAAACGCAAAGATCTTCTGAGCTTAGCGCCCTTGTCGGCGGATGAGAT
>DATIFR010000156.1:0-19581 GCA_035455145.1 Nitrospira sp. | reverse complement strand
ACTTCTTCAGGTGGTCGCGCAGGGCTTATTTAAGGTACAGACGATAGCACGAAGCATCATTGAGAGAAAATGGTGGTGGATCAGAAATGGACGTATTTGTGAACTGTTGTCATCCCTAAAACCTTGGCGTATCGTGCGGCCACAAGGCAGGAGGTGGAATATGCTGGCGAGAGGGCTATCGTTGTTAGTTTTCGCGGCTATAGCTGGTTGCACAACTATGCCGATGCCTAATATTCCCAACGAGCCGCCCCTTAAAAACCTCGCTTTGAATGGACCGATAATTGTAGCTCTTTCTCCCTTTCGTATTAAGACGAGTGAGGGAGTGCGCACATATGTCAGCTCGTATTTTAGCCGAAGGCAATCGATGCGGGGATGGCAAGCAGGGCAAGAATATCCGATAGCGACTCAAACTGTCACAGAGGAATTGCGAAGCCTGGGAATTACTGTTGTTGAGTCAACGGAAGACTTATTGTCGCCTAGGATAAGAGAGAAGCTCGATTTCCTGTTGTCTGGAACAGTCCAACCCCTTCGCCTCAACATCCGTGACACCTATTCAGGCAATTATACCGAGGGGCAGTATCGTCTGAGCTTGAAAGTTGTCGATGCGCAAAGCGGAGAGACTGTATGGGAAAGAGAAAGCAACGGACAAGGTTCACTGATGAATGACCCTGCAGTAATAAACGATCTTGCGATGAGCTCAAATATAGTCGCATCCCTTTCTCAGAATGAGGACCGCGTTTCTCGGCTTATTATTACAAATGCCTTTCGGAGCTTGATGCGCGCGCATGCGGACGAGATGAGACGTATATTCACAACGAAGGCAGGACCTCAGTAGAGTTTACTTTAGTATTCCTTATAGGTAATAACGAACGCAATTACGAAGAGGCTGCCCAAGCGCATCAAACGACTTCGAGAAGAGCGCAACCTAACGCAGAAACGCCTTGCAAATCGGTCCGGAGTGTCACATGGCTATTTGGCGCGTCTAGAGGTCGGGATGCACGACCCCTCGCTGAACACGTTGGCGAAACTGGCGAAGGCGCTGAAAGTCACGGTAGCGGAGTTGGTGAAATGACAGGGCGGGCTGAAAGAACGGAGGTCGCCATGAAATGGTCAACGCTGATTGTGGCTTTGGTGCTGGTGATCGCTTTAGCATCCATCGCGACAGCGGGGTCGGCGTGGGTGCTGTGGAATGAATACGTGAAGTTTGAAGGGCAATCCACAGGGGAAAGCTCAGTGAAGTTCTGGGATGTGATAAATGCGTTCGAAGATAGGCAGCAATGCCTCGCTCAGGCCGAGAAATACATGGAATCGGTAACAACTCGTTATCAGAACCCAAGCGACGCGAAACTGACAACAGACGAGGTGGGAGGTCGCACGAGATTACGTATTCATTTTCACAACCATACAGAGATCGTATCTGCCCTGTGCCTTCCTGACACGCTCGATCCGAGGGAGAAGAAGTGAACAGAATGACCGACGAGGAGAGCTGAGCGAGGCTCGCCTCAGGAGACCCGTCGTGATCGTTCACTCGATACCTTGTCACTCCCAGGAGGACGCCATGAAACAGCGCGTGACTCTGACGATGGAAGTTGATCTTATTCGCAAGGCGAGGCAGGCCGTCAAAGCAGGAGCGGCGCCGTCGCTGGTGTCGCTGGTCGTCGAGGGACTGACGCGGACGGTCAGACGGATTGAACGGGCGCGCGGGCGACGATTCTGGACATGATGCGCGTCCAACTCACCAATGTGGAGAAAGGGAAACTCTGAGCAGGGATGGCAGAATCGACCGCCACAGTTTGAATATGAGGCCCGATCTCAGATGCGTCCGATGGAGAGCATGGCGGAAAACGCGGGCGGGGGAACTCTTGAAGGTCACACCGAAAAAGAAATTATGCCCTCTGGGGAATAATTTGAAAACGATCAGAAAGGAGCCAAGATCGACAAGTTGGACTTGAAAAAGAAGATGCGGGGATCAATCGCGAAGGTGGAGCCCGTCGGGACCGGCGTCACGCAACACAAGCTCAAACTGACCTTTGCGGACGGGACGCAGGCGATCTTCAAACCCGCCAGCTGAAAAATTGGCGATCAACCGAAGGACTGAATGAAAGAGAAAACAGAAAAGACGAAAGTCCTGGCCGTGTGCACGGGGAATCGATGCCGGTCCAAAACATTGGCGGGGATGCTCAACGCGACGCCAGGCTGCGAAGCCAGGTCGGCGGGCACGAACCCGATTTTGGCGGGCCGGTCCATCACGGAGGAGGACCTTCGTTGGGCGGGCCACGTTATCGTGTTCGAGGACTACCACGTCCAGTGCATCCGGTCGAGATTCTCGAAACTCGCCAAGAAACTCGACATCATCAATCTGGACATCGAGGACCGCTACGCGCCCTTTGATCCCGTTTTAATCGAATTACTCAAGGACAACGTGGCGCGGCGCTTGGGGCTGGCGCTGAGCGTCCCCGACAACGCGAGCGCCCTCTATCAGGAGGACCTGAAGGAGAACGGCCCATTCTACCCAAGTAGTCGGTGGTAAGGATACAGACACGAAGAACGGGAGGCGGACATGGCACGACGAGGTGATGGACTCTATCTCAGAGGGATCATGTGGTACCTGGATTGCCGCATTAATGGGGCGCGGCATGTGGTCAGGTTAGGCAAGAACATCCAGCGGACGACGGCCGGCGAACTCGCCAACGTCAAACGCGCGGCTATTCTCCGTGGAGAAGCCGGTATCGGCAAAAAACGCAAGGACATTTCGATTGAGAAAGCGAAAGAGGCCTTTCTGGATTGGACCGTCACAAACAAACGACCGCGAACGGTGCGTGTCTATCGGCAACAACTCGAACGCTTAGCGATCTCATTCAGCGGGAAAACGCTCGGGCAAATCTCGTCGTTCGATGTGGAGCGCCATAAGCGGGACTGGGCCGAGCAAGGCGCTCGCATCCAAGCCAATCGAGAAATTGCCGTCCTCAAGAATCTGGTGAATAAAGCCAAGACCTGGGGACACTATGAAGGCGAGAATCCGGCGCTCGGCGTCAAGATGCAGGAAGAGCCGAAGCGGCGCCTTCGCTACTTCGATGCCAACGGAGAGCCGAAGTTACTGGAGGTCTCGCCAGAACCCTTGCGCAGTCTCATTATCATTGGCACAAACACCGGTATTCGGATCGCGGCCCGAGGCGCTCACCCTAAAATGATCGGACGTGGATCTCGCCCGCGGCCTCCTCACGGTGCAAGCCGCCTATGCCAAGAACGGACAGACGAGAAACATACCGTTGAACAGCCGAGCCAAAGCGGCGTTTCACCAGCTCAAGAAAATCAGTCGGAGTGAGTACGTCTTCAGCAAACCCAACGGCCTCCCCTACAAGTCGATTGAGAAACCCTTCTTGAAGGCGTGTCAGGCCGCAGGATTATCAGGTACAGGGGTTTCCCTTCATACGCTCCGACACACGTTCGCCTCCAATCTCGTTATGGCCAGCGTGGACCTACTCACGGTGCAGCAATACGGGGGATGGGCCGATCTCTCTCGTTCAACGCTATGCGCATCTCAGCGCGAAGCACAGGGCGAAGGCTATCGAAACGATCGCCGAATCATTTCACAACGCTATTCACAACAGCCCGGTTTCTGGCCATGTCGTTGAACTTGCAGAACGGCGGGTAACTGTGTGATTATGCGCGGGCTTTTCGAGAACGGAGAGGTGCGAGAGCGGCCGAATCGGGCAGTCTCGAAAACTGCTGTCGGGGTAACTCGACCGTGGGTTCGAATCCCACCCTCTCCGCCATCCCACGCTCGCTCGTACCGGGCGCCATGTGATGGCTCTGGGCGACCGGGTAAAACACCTTCAGCGCTGGGTGGGATTCGAACAGGGGGACCTGAAGGGGGTTCGCCCCCTTCATGGGGAGTCTACGAGGGAGCTGGCCTCCTCAGTAGGAGCGAGAGCAACCCCTGCGAACGCGACTTCGAATACCCACCCTCTCCGCCGTACAGAGCTTGCTCGACCCGGAGCCTCTCTAGTAGATCTTGGCGGCGGGATAAAGCACCACTAACTATTCTCTATGGCCCTACCGCACTTCGTGTGACCCGCTCGCCCTTTCTCGTTGTATCGAATTGGCGCGGGTGGATACACTCCTCCAGTGCTTGCCCTTCAAACGGGATAGACCTTCTCAAGAGCTCTCTCGTCCACCTCCGTTGGCCTTCTCCCCCAGCACCCTCCGCAATTCAACCATTGCCAGGGTGTCTCGCGCACAATACCGGAGAAGCGCTTCCTTGATCGTCGACTGTTCGATCCAATCAGTCTCGACAAACACCATTCGGTAGTATTCGCTCGCCGCCTGTCCCCCTTCTTTGATCGCCAGATCCTCGTACCCCATCGACGGCACCACGGCCGGCAATACCGATTTGATCGAGTACGACCCCTGAAAGGACGGATGGTAATAGTGATCCTTGATAATTGGGTGCAGATCCCACAATCGTTTCATAATCGGATTAAACGCCGTTCGAAATTCCGGGAAGGCCTCGACCAGTTGTTTGATCATCGCCTCTTCGTACGCGGAATAGACCACGATGCTGCCCTTCTCGCCCAGTGATTCGATCAATGCTTCCGCCCATCGCCGACGAGGCTCCGTCGGATCGCCGTGGAGAAATTCCTGATGCAGAAGTTCACCGGATTCCAGTTCGATATGGTTGGACCATTGCACTGGAATGGATTGGTATGGTCTTGTCGTAGCAAATCGCGGCACAGCCAGCATCACCGTTTCAAAGTCCACGTGATGCACGGGATACTGAACGGACCGAAGTAATGATCCCAGTTTTGGCGAGACCCATTCGACATTGTCTTTTACCCGCCGTTGAGCAAGCGAGAGATTCGCAGTATCAGGAATCTCGTCGATTGTCGTGATCCCTTGCTGCACCAATCGGCTGACCGTCTGCTTCGATCCGGGCAAGTGATAAATCCAACGCTCGGGCTTTTCTTTCGTGCAGTGGGCCCAGAAGGGACAGACGTACGGGCTATGACAATGGTGATCCGGTTCAATGGGCGGTGGGTCTGGGAGGAGGACCATGGCTTTCATCGCGGCAAGTTGCTCCGTCACGTGGGTCCGTCGGCCTGCGACCACCTCCGAGAGATCCTCTATGGCGAAGAGCGTCTCCAGATCGACCTCTCCCCCTTCGTAAAGGTAGCTCGTATCAATGTGCATGAGATAGGTGCCGGCCAGTGCCAGCCCGGCTCCCGACAGCACCTGACTCTGGATGGCGAGATCATCCACATGCACATCTTTGACTCTTGTTGAAGACTTCACCTCGATCAGGCGCCAGGCCGGCGGTTCGCCTGCTCCTGCCGGCACACGTTCAAGAATATCAACCCGCACCAACACGCCGTCATGTTGCAACGCCGCCTCAAAAATCGCAGGCACCTTCGGGTCCTGAAGTAACGCCGCCGTCCGGGCCAGCGCCTCGTCTCGCTGCCGATATCCGGCGGTCACCAGCACGCCTCCGGGAAATCGATTGCGGGCCAATTCACCGATCTCCGTTCCCATGTCCAAAATCGCTTGCGTACCGGGATCTGGCGGAGTCGCGAGTTGTGGCTGATGGATTTCAAGATGCAGGCGTTTATGGCACTGGAGCCCGGAAAGAAATTTGGATTTCGACAAACGCGGGGGCGTGGACGCAGGAGCTGGTGAGAGATCGTGAAGCTCTGTCATGGTTAACCGCTATGGGAAACGCAAAAGGATATGTCTGCCTGCCACTCTACGGAACTCTGCTAGGATAGCGCCCCATGGCCAACGGTGTCACCCAGATCCGACGCTCCGTCCTGACCTTGGCGCTTCCGGTAACGGTCAGCAGCCTCCTGCAACGAACGGAAGGGATCGTCGCCGTCTTCCTCGTCGGTGGACTCGGTGCCATTCCGATCGCAGCGGTCGGGCTCGGCCAATTACTGGCCTTTATCGCTACCACGCTGGTCTCCGGCCTTGCTGTCGGCTCAAACGTCATTGTCGCGCAATTGTGGGGGGCGCGCCGCCATCGTGAAGCAGGCCAAGCGGCACGGCACTTTCTCGGCCTGTCCATCGCCGTTTCGCTCATTCTCATGCTAAGCGGCATGCTCCTGAATCGATTCGCCATGCAACAACTCGGAGCGGAATCTGCCGTCATGGCACTCGCACACCCCTATTCGACGCTGATTTTTCTCGTCATTCCCTTCACCGTCCTGATCCAGGTGCTCTCGTCAATCCTTCAAGGCACCGGCGATACCAAGACACCGATGTACGCGATGATTGTCGTCAATATATTGCACATTGCGATCGCCTATCCACTGATCTACGGCCGGTGGGGATTGCCCGCCGTTGGCGTGCAGGGGGCGGCCATTGCGGTCGGGGTTGCAGAAGCAACCGGCGCGCTCTATCTGTTTCAGCGTTGCCGTCCCTTATTGCACCGGTCGACACACGTCCGGTTCGACCTCTTCCGAACGATGTGGCAGGTGGGAGCACCGGTTTCCGGCGAGCGGATCGTGCAGCAAGCGGGCATCCTGCTCTATACCAAGATCGTGCTGTTATACGGGACGGTGTCGTACGCCGCTCACCAAGTCGGCCTCTCGATCGAATCCTTGTCGTTTCTGCCCGGCTATGGCTTCGCCATCGCCGCTGCCACAATGGTCGGGCAGAGCATCGGAGCGGGGAAATACACCCGTGCCAAACTCGAAAACTGGGAAGCCAATCGCATGGCTACGATCGTGATGTCCGCGATGGGCGTGGTCTTCTTCTTTTTTCCCTATGCACTGCTCCGCGCGTTTACCAGCGACGAAGCGGTCATCGACCTCGGCACAGTGTTCCTGAAAATTGTGGCGCTGCTCCAAATTCCCCTTGCCCTCACGATGGTACTGGCCGGCTCGCTCCGGGGCGCAGGCGATACCCACTTCATTATGGTCGCCACAACAATCGGCATGTGGGCCATGCGTGTCCCGATCGCTTTTATCACCGGCGTGTGGTTCGAACTCGGAGTGTTCTATGTGTGGCTGGCGATGATTGCGGACTGGTCACTGAGGATGGCGCTGATGCTTTGGCGCTATCGTTCGGAACGGTGGAAAGCCATTCAGGTAATCCGCTAAGGTTAGGAAGACTGTGCGTCAGCAGTACATTCCGGCGGGCGCTCGGATGGTCTGGTGTCTTTTCCCGATCCGACGCGCACTTCAATCCGCCCGACTCCTTTGACATTCGCACAGAGATCGCCGAGCCCGGGGGTAATCAAGCGAAACGGTCCTCCCTTCCCAGCCGGCAACGGCTCCCCGTCGAGTTCATAGAGCAGCATCCCGAAGTCCTTCGCCTGCTGCAGCGTCAACGTCGCGGCGTATTTCCCATCGCTGGAGTGAAACGTCACATGGTCGGCTTGGATGCCGAGCGCGGGCACGTCGAGCAAGCCCTTCAGGGTGATCGCACGCCCTCTCATACTCGGCATGACCGTACTGACATCCGCAACCTGGTGTTCGCCCGGAAGCTGTCGCATCGCCGTTCGATCCAGCGACACCGGTTGCACGACAGCGCCGTCGATCCGCACGACACCTGATCCGGTTTTTTCCATTTCGGTCATCGTTTTGATCATGGCTGTGAGCGCTTCGTTCACCGGCGTCGGAATGCCAAGCGCCCGGCCCTGTTCAACAATGTAGCCGTTCAGGTTGCGGATTTCCGTCTGCCGTCCAGCTTTCCAGTCATCATACATCGACGTATGGATGTCCCGGATTTCCTGCGTCCACTTCACCACCCGTTCCGGCATATCTGCCGGCAACGGGACTTTCAACGCAGCCGACACGGCGGTGATCTCCCCGACGATTTGCCGAATCACCCCCATCATCTCCGGATGGTCCAGCGCCTTGGAAACCTTGTCATCGATCAAGACGGTGATCGGATTGAAAACACAATTCCAACACATCTTTTCCCATTTGCTGCGACGGATATCTTTCGATATCTGGCAGGGAATGCCTGCTGCGGCAAAGATATCTCGAATCTGTAAGAGCCGTTCACTCTCATGGCCCATCAACTCACCGATGGCCACAGCGCCTTTCTTGTAATGATCGATGACCCCCGGAGCGGCAATCTTGGAATAGATGAACGCCACGCCTCCGACCACACAATCTCGCTTGAGGCGCGCGATGATGCGATCTTCCGTATCAATTCCGTTTTGCAGTGTCAGAATGACCGTCTTATCGGAGAGCACCGGCTCGACTTGTGCCATCACTTCATCGAGGTCGTAGGCCTTCACGCCAAGAATGATCAAGTCTGGCCTGGGGAGTTGTCGCGCATCCGATGCCGCCCGCGGTCGCACAGTAAATGTTCCGGCAGCGCTCCGGATCGTCAGGCCATGTTGCTGCACGGCGGCGAGGGTCTTAGGCCGCAAGAGGAAAGACACGTTGGAGTTGCTCTTCGCCAAGTGGGCGCCAAAGAATCCCCCCACCGATCCGGCTCCCACCATCAGAATCTGCTTCATTCCGTCCCTCATTAGTTGCGCCAAAAACAGGCGTACTATAGCATGGCAGAATATCCGGAGGCAGCGCTTCTCCATCCCCTATACCGAATACTGACAGCTATGGCACCAGGCTCCGATCTTGCGATCCTGAGAGAGCACATCGCAAAGGCACGGTCCCTCACAATCTTGACCGGAGCCGGCATTTCGGCAGACAGCGGCGTGCCGACGTTTCGAGGTACGGAGGGCTTATGGCGTCAGTATCGAGCGGAAGATTTGGCGACGCCCGAGGCTTTTGAGCGTGATCCGCGACTGGTCTGGGAATGGTACAACTGGCGACGCGAACGTATCGCCGGCACGCAACCAAATCCGGCCCATCATGCCGTCGTCGAACTGGAACGGCGCATCCGGTCATTCTGGTTGATTACGCAAAACGTCGATGGATTGCACCGTGCCGCCGGATCGCAAAAGCTTTCTGAAATTCACGGCAACATCTGGATGGTGCGTTGTACGGCCTGCGGATCGATCAGTGAAAACCGCGACATGCCGATTTCGCTGCTCCCGACCTGTCCGCACTGCCGGGGACTCCTACGTCCCCACATCGTCTGGTTCGGCGAATCCTTGTTCCCTGATGACCTGGCCCGGTGTGCGGCGGTTCTTCAAACGTGCGAGATCCTGCTCGTCATCGGCACCTCCGGCGTCGTGTATCCGGCGGCAGGGTTTGCGTCAGTGGCAAAAGAGGCTGGAGCCTTCGTCGCGGAAATCAACCTGGAACCGACCCCTCACTCCGAGCTGGTTGATTTCTCCCTCCAGGGAAGAGCCAAAGATGTGGTGCCGTTGCTGCTATAAGCGCTCGATAACGGGAAGCAGTTCATCCAAGGTCCGAATCACCCGGACTCCCGAACCCTGGTGCCTGCCCTGGCGATCAAGCAACAGGGCGTGAAGCCCGGCGTTCACGGCGCCCTCCACATCATCCCGCACACTGTCGCCGATATGCAGGGCTTCATCCGGATCGACTGCGTGCTTGTCCAGCGCGAGCTGAAAAATCTTGGGCGCCGGTTTCGCCGCATGGGCCATACTGGAGATGGTCACCGTATCGAACAACTCGTGAATCCCCAGCCCGCGCATCACCGAAAAAAGACGAGAATCGAAGTTGGAAATGACCCCCAATTCCATTCCTTGCTTGCGAAGCCCCGCCAGCGTCTGCTCGGTTTCCGGAAAGAGCTTCCATGATCCGGGATCTTCGAACACCTCAAACACCCGCTCGAAAAAATCGTCGAATCGCTCGAACATGCCCACCCGATAAAACACGTTGTGGACCACATCGAACCACCAGAGCCGTTCGCTCTGTTTGATGTGAGCCGGTTCGGTTGCAGCAAAAATCGGAGGCGGCGCCTCGTTGAAGGCCCGGCTGAAGGCCTGCGTGATCGCCGCTCGTGAATCCGGCGTTTGCTGGAATCCAAACTGCACCGCATGCTGAAGATAGATATCCGCAACAGACCCGTTGACATGAAAGAGTGTATTGGCCGCATCGAAAAATACGACCTGAATCGGCTGGCTCATTGCCCGTACATCCTTATGCCTGGCTCACAAATTGTTATCACCGGAACATCCTTAAATTAACCGGTACATATCGCGCGTTTTCTTGACAGAAAATACCCCCCCTGCTAGCTTCGAACCAGTCAATAAAATTGGAGGGTTGCGTGGCATCCACCATCTTCGTCATCGACAGTAGCCCCGCCGTACGCCGGATGGTTGAACAGATATCGACACCGGCCGGTTATGACGTCGTCGGATTTCAAGACGGCCCCGCTGCCCTGGAAGCGGCCCGCAAACTCAGCCCCAATCTCATCATCACAGATTACCATCTCGACAACATGACATTTTCAGGATTCTGCAAGGAAGTCCATAAATTGGACAACCTGACCGACACCTATATCGTCGCGCTGACCGGGGCAACCGATAAGTTCGATGAATCCCATCTCAAATCCCTCGGCGTCAAGGCGTTTCTGAAGAAACCCTTTCAGTCGGAAAACCTTCTGGACATCATCAAAGATCTCGATCGAGCCAAGGCCTCGACGAACGGCGGCAAGAAGAAGCGATCCTGGCCCCCGACGTCAAGCGCGACCGATTACGACGATGACGAATCACCGGACGGACTAGCCGATGAAGAGCAGGTCGGGGATGAGGACATAAATCTCACAATTCCCTTCCCCGTGCAAACCAAGGTCACGGATAAGAAAGAAACTCCCATGCCCTCGACACCGACGGCCAAACAGGCAACGGCAGAACCGGAAGAAGCCATGAAAGGCCTGTTCGGTCAGCTGCTGCAATCCATGTCCGAGAGAACCGAGAAAAAGCTCACGGATCTCCTTCCACAGATGGTCACCAAGGAACTCGCGGGACTCGTCGCCAAAGCCGTTGAAACCGAGGTTAATCAACAACTCGGCGCCGGTTTGTCGCAAGAGCGCCTGACGCAGGTGATCGAGCCGCTCCTGGCCAAGGAACTTCCTAAAGTACTGATCAGCGAGATGGCCACCCTCGAACCGATCATCCGTCACAGCATCTTTGAGATTGCCAGCCCGCTAATTAAGGACAACGTGGATCAGATGGTCCGCGAACAGGCCGATGCGGTGAAGGCTTCGCTCCCGGAGGCCGTCCGCGAGCATCTGAAATCTATCGAGGGGCAGGTTCAGGAAGAAATCAAACAGGCGGCGACGGCACAGGCCGAAAAACTTGCTGGAGACATCGTCCGCGCCGCCGCGGATGAAAAGATTCAACAGGCCGTCCAGAAATTGGTTCCCGCGATCATCGAAGAGCAGATCAAGGCGGAGATCACACGCCTCACCGAGAGTTCATAGCGGCGCCACTGCGCGCGACGTTATCCTCTTTTGCCCTTCTTCCCCCGCCGAGCCTTCGCCAACGCTTTCATCCGTTGCACATTCTTCCGATGCTTCTTTCTCGTCTTGCGATCCTTTTCGCGCCCTGTTGCCATGTACCTCTCCCCAAAATAGTGTGACCATTCACGCGAGCTGCGCTCGCATCGTGAAGCTCTGTATAGCACAAGCCCCCTCACCCCTCAAGCCGTCAGACAACAGCCGTCATCGCCTTGAGGGGCTACTCCCTGCATGTTAAGATGCCCCGCATTTTTCTTGAGCCAAAGCATGAGCACTCCACAACTCGACAAAACCTACGACCCCAAAGCGGTCGAAGCCCGCTGGTATGCAACCTGGATTGAGCGAGGATACTTTCACGCCTCCACGACGCATCCGGGGCAGCCCTATTGCATCGTCATTCCACCGCCGAACGTGACGGGTTCGCTCCACGTCGGCCACGCGCTTAACCATTCCTTGCAAGACATTCTCATCCGTTGGCGGCGCATGCAGGGCCGCAATACCCTTTGGCTGCCCGGCACCGATCACGCAGGAATCGCCACGCAAAACGTGGTGGAGAAGCAACTGATGGCTGAAGGGACCTCGCGCGAATCGTTGGGACGCGAACGGTTCATCGAACGGGTCTGGCAATGGAAAGCGACCTCGGGCAATACCATCGTCACTCAGCAGAAACAACTCGGCGAATCCTGCGATTGGGAACGCCTCCGCTTTACGATGGACGAGGGGCTCTCCAAAGCGGTCTTGGAAGTGTTCGTCCGGCTGTACGAAGATGGATTGATTTATCGCGGCGAGCGGTTGATCAACTGGTGTCCACGCTGTCTAACCGCGTTGTCGGACATCGAGGTGGAGCACGAGGACATCAAAGGTAAGCTCTACTCCATCGAGTACCCGCTGGAAGAGGATCCCGCTATAAAACTGACCGTCGCGACGACAAGACCCGAAACGATGCTCGGCGATACCGCCGTTGCCGTGCATCCGGAGGACGATCGCTTCAAGCATTTAATCGGAAAACGCGTTCGCCTCCCGCTGACCAATCGTGCGATTCCCATTGTTGGTGATGCCATCCTTGTCGATCGCGAGTTTGGAACCGGTGCGGTCAAGATCACTCCGGCGCATGACTTCAACGACTTTGAAGCAGGCGAACGGCACAGGCTTCCACGTCTGGCTATTTTTGATCATCAAGCCTTGCTCGATGCAGACAAATTACGTGACGCGTCCGTCGACCATGCAGTGATCGACGCCCTTCGTGGTCTCCCTGTCACAAAAGCCCGGCCCAAGGTTGAAGGCCTCCTTCGCAACCTGGGCGCACTCGTCAAGATTGAGGACCATAAGATGGCGCTCGGTAAATGCTACCGCTGCAAAACGGTGGTCGAGCCGTACCTCTCCCCTCAGTGGTTCGTCAAGATTCAACCGCTGGCCGATCCGGCGATCAAGGCAGTAGAGGATGGGCGCATCCGGATTATTCCTGAAGGCTGGACCAACAACTATCTGGGGTGGATGCGCGATATCAAAGACTGGTGTATTTCACGGCAGATCTGGTGGGGACACCAAATCCCTGCTTGGTATTGTGAAACCTGCAACAGCACGTTGATCCATAAACAGGTCACAACATCCAATGACGGGTTACCGGTCGTCCGTCTCACTCTTCTCCAGGGCGCGAAACCCATAGTGGCCCGATCGGCGCCAACACGATGTTCGACCTGCGGTGGGCAGAATTTTCTGCGCGATCCCGATGTCCTCGATACCTGGTTCTCCTCAGGGCTTTGGCCCTTCTCCACGTTGGGATGGCCTGAACAGACGCCGGAGCTGAAGAGGTACTATCCGACATCGGTGCTCGTCACGGGCCTCGATATTCTGTTCTTCTGGGTCGCACGGATGATCATGCTCGGCCTCAAGTTCATGGAGGACGTCCCTTTCCGCGACGTTTACATCCATGCGCTCGTCCGCGATGCCGAAGGGCAGAAGATGAGCAAGTCGAAAGGGAACGTGATCGACCCGCTCCATGTAATGGAGCAATTCGGGACCGATGCGCTGCGCTTCACGCTGGCTTCGATGGCCTCGCCGGGGCGGGACATCAAGCTCGCCGAAGAACGGATCGAAGGCTATCGCAATTTCGCCAACAAGATTTGGAATGCCGCCCGTTTCAGCTTGATGTACCTCGATGGTCCCAAAGCCGCCCACCCCTCAACAGCACGTTCCTTTCCCGACCGATGGATTCTGAGCCGCCTCAACCATACGATCCGGACCATCACCTCGGAACTTGAGGCCTATCGATTCGATCGTGCGGCCAGCGTCCTCTACCATTTCATCTGGCACGAGTACTGCGATTGGTATCTGGAATTGATCAAACCGGCGCTCCAAGATGCGGCGCACCCCGACGGCCCTGGTGCCAGGCAGACGCTCGTCGAGACGCTGGAAACCACGATGCGGCTGCTGCACCCCTTCATGCCCTTCCTCACCGAAGAGATCTGGCAAACAATTCCGCATCAGGGAGACAGCATCGTCATTCAGTCCTATCCCGCACCGGACGAGACGTGGCGGGCACCCGAGGCCGAGGAACTCTTCACGCTGCTGGAAAAGACGGTCGGTCTCGTCCGCACCGGCCGCGTACTCTTAAACTATCCGCCGGGACAGCCCATTTCCTTCTACATGTCGCACGACGATCCGACTCGTAACAGCCGGCTGCACCAATTGCAGCGCAACCTTGCCCATCTGGGCCGCGGCACAGCCGAGCTCGCGCCGCGCACCGATTGGCCGACTGTAAAATTGCTCCGCCTCGTCACCGAAGGGCTTTCAGTCGGGCTTGTCGTCTCAGGCGACGTCGACCTCAAGAAGGCGCTCGACCGCGTCGTCAAACAGCAGGACGAGCAGGAGAAAGAAATGGGCCGACTGAAAGGCAAACTCGGGAACCAGGAATTCGTCGCCAAAGCACCGCCCGACGTCATTCTCGATCATCAGACTCGCCTGCATAGCCTGCAACATGATCAAACGATGCTGGCCAGCAGCGAGCAACAGCTACGCGCCATGTTAGGAACGTCGTGACATGGTCAGGCTTCCGGCCGCTGACATCCGACGCGCGGTCCGTCAGGGGCTAGAAGAAGACCTCGGCCAAGGCGATCTGACCACGTCGGCGCTCTTCAAAATCCGAATCCCCGCCCGCGCCCGCATCATCGCGCAACAGCCGCTTGTCATAGCCGGCATGGCCGCGGCCCTGCAAACGTTTGTGACCGTCGATCCCTCGTTGACTTTTCCTGTCGTGCAAAAAGACGGCGCGCACGCGAAGAACGGCGACACCCTTTTGGAAATTCATGGCGATGGGCGCTCCATCCTTATGGCCGAACGAGTGGCGCTGAATTTCCTCCAACATCTCTCGGGCATCGCCACCATGACGCAGCGGTTTTGCCAGGCGGTACGCGGCTATCCAGTCGCCGTCCTCGACACCAGAAAGACCCTTCCCGGCTGGAGATCGTTGCAAAAATGGGCGGTCGCACTCGGGGGAGGAACGAATCACCGCCGTTCCCTCGGCGACGGCATCTTGATCAAAGACAACCATCTTGCGTTGATGAAGAAAAAGCCGGCCGTGCTTACAGCTTGCCGTCTCGCGAAAGCCACAGCCGGTCACTCGACGATCGTCGAAGTGGAATCGTTGGCGGAGGTCAAGCAGGCCTTGAACGGCCACGCGGACATCATTTTGCTCGACAACATGACGCCCGCCATGGTCAAGAAGGCCGTGCGATTGATCAAGGGACGCGCATTGGTGGAAGTCTCCGGCGGCATCACCTTGAAGAATGTCCGTTCGATGGCGGCGGCAGGACCTGATCGCATTTCGATCGGCGCGCTGACTCATTCAGCTCCCGCCGCCACGATGAGCTTGGAGTTGACACCGTTCACTCAAAGTCGAACGAGGCATCCATAGCCAATGCAACCCTCTCCACCACTCGACATTCAGGCCATTCAGAGTACGCTGGCGACCAAATCGCTCGGCCGCCGCATTGAATTGCATGCGCAGCTCGGTTCGACAAACCGGGAGGCAGTCGCGCTGGCGCAAGGTGGCGTTGAGCACGGCACGATCGTGCTCGCCGAGGCTCAGACGAAAGGGCGCGGACGGCTCTCACGCAGTTGGTTTTCCCCTCCCGGAGTCAACATCTATTGCTCGATCATTTTGAGAAAAACGATCGGTAGGGAGCGACTAGCCGAATGGCTTTCATGGCTGCCGTTGGTCACCTCCCTGGCTGTAGCCGAAGCCATCGAAGCAGTCACGTTTGCCAACGTGGCGGTCAAATGGCCGAACGACTTGGTCATTGCGGAGCGGAAAGTCGGAGGCATCCTCTGCGAAACGGGAACGTCACGACAATCGGAACCGTTCCAAGTCGTCGGGATCGGACTGAACGTGAACGGTGCGTTGGCCGACTTTCCGCCGGACATGAGAGACATGGCGACGACTCTCGCCCATGAAACGGGCCGCAGCGTTGACCGCAATAGACTTCTTGCCCAACTACTCGGCGAACTTGAGACATGCGTTGAAGAACTTGCTACCCATGGCTCGGAACGGATCGCGCTGGCCTATCAGCGCCGCTGCAGAACGGTCGGGAAGGTAGTCAAAGCCATGCTGACTGAAGGGAAGGAGTTTGTGGGTCTCGCCGAATCGATCGGTCGGGATGGTTCCCTCACGGTCGTCCAGCGCCCCATCCCGGAGGAGGGGCAATCCCCGGAAACCGTCCATCTTCGCGTCGCCGACATCATCCACCTGAGAACCTAGCGAAATCCCCTGCAAAGCCTTAGAATAGGCCGCATGCTGCTCGTTATCGACATCGGCAACACGAACGTGGTTCTGGGCGTCTACGACGGCGCCGTGCTGAAGGCCCATTGGCGATTGGCGACGGATGCCAAAACGACATCGGACGAATACGGGATTCTCTTAATCAACCTCTTGGCGTCAGCCCGCCTCCTGCCGGTTCACATATCAGCCGCCATCATGTCCAGCGTCGTTCCCGCACTCACCTCAACCTTCGAGACATTGATCCAGCAATATTTTCATCAACGCCCGATGGTGGTCACGACAGAGACAGATACGGGGCTCCGTCTCCGCTATGCGAATCCTAAGGAAATCGGCAGCGATCGCCTGGTGAATGCAGCAGCTGCGTATCATAAGTACCGGCGCGACTTGATCGTTGTAGACTTCGGCACGGCGACGACGTTCTGCACCATAACCAAGGAAGGGGAATACCTGGGCGGGGTGATCGCACCAGGTCTCGGAATATCTGCCGAAGCCCTCTTCGCCCGCGCGGCGAAGCTTTCAAAAGTGGAACTCACGAAACCCAAGACCGTCATCGGGGTCGACACGGCCAGCAGCATTCAATCAGGGCTGCTGTTCGGCTACGCCGGACTCGTAGACGCCTTGGTCCATCGAATCGAACAGGAAACCGGTCGCTCGGCCTATGTCATCGCCACCGGTGGCCTGAGCACAGTGATCGTCCCGGAGACAACCACCATCCACAAGATTGAGCCAATGCTGACACTCGAGGGCTTGGCACTTCTCTACCGGCGGGCTACAGGAAATCTCTCCTCTGCTGACTGGGTATGACCTCCCCTATTCCATTCATAAGTAATTAATTTTTCTGGCCCCCGTTGACTTCACTTGCAGGGTGACTATCTCCTCCCCGTAACAGGATGGACCAGTGGCAGAAGAAGAAAAGATTACCAATACAATCGATAACTTAGAGGCTGGATCGACTGGCGAGATTTCTTCGGACGTGCTCGCCATTCAGCAGGCTCTAACGAGTAAGACCGAGGAGCTCAAGGCTCTCAACGACAAGTACCTTCGGCTGGCCGCCGAGTTCGATAACTATAAGCGGCTCGCTCAACGGGACCAGCGCGACCAGATCCGCTTCGGCAATGAACAGCTTCTCAAGGAGCTCTTACCGGTAGTCGACAATCTGGAGCGCGCAATCAAGGCCGCCAAAAACGGCGGCAATGGCGAGGCTCTCGTGCAGGGCGTCGATCTGACACTGAAACAGCTGGTCGGGAGCTTAACGAAATTCGGCGTCCGGCCGATGCAAACGGTCGGACAACCTTTTGATCCGTCCGGACACCAAGCTGTGGCATCCGTGCCTTCAGATGAGGTTCCAAAGCAACACGTCGTCGAAGAGTTTCAACGGGGCTATCGTTTGCACGATCGCATCTTGAGAGCAGCCATGGTGGCCGTATCAACGGGCGCCGCGTCGGCGAACGGAACGAACGACACACCCAACGAATCCTGATGGTGTTGAACACCAGGCGGGAATCTTAGTTCGGAGGAAGGAGCATACACCCATGGGAAAAGTGATCGGCATTGACTTAGGTACTACCAACTCCTGCGTCGCGATAATGAGCGGCGGAGATCCCGTTGTCATCGCCAACGCGGAAGGGAGCCGCACCACGCCGTCCGTTGTCGGCATTACGGACAAGAACGAGCGTCTCGTCGGCCAAATTGCGAAGCGCCAGGCGATTACGAATCCGGAAAACACCATTTTTTCCGTCAAGCGCCTGATGGGCAGAAAATTCCGCAGCAAGGAAGTCCAGGAAGCCTTGAAACGGCTTCCCTACAAGGTGGTCGAAGCCGACAACGGCGACGCACACGTAGAATTGCGCGGCAAGCGGTATAGTCCTTCCGAAATCTCCGCAATGATCCTTCAAAAAATGCGGCAGACGGCAGAAGACTATCTCGGCGAAAAAGTGACCGAAGCGGTTGTGACGGTACCAGCCTACTTCGATGACAGCCAGCGGCAGGCGACCAAAGACGCTGGGCAGATCGCCGGATTGAACGTGCTCCGCATCATCAACGAACCGACCGCCGCGTCGTTGGCCTATGGCCTCGACAAGAAGAAAGATGAGCGGATCGCTGTCTACGACCTGGGCGGCGGCACCTTCGACATTTCTATCCTGGAAATCGGCGAGGGTGTGTTCGAGGTAAAGTCCACCAACGGTGACACGTTCCTCGGCGGCGACGACTTTGATCAACGCGTCATGGACTGGCTCGTCGATGAGTTCAAGAAAGATCAGGGGATCGATCTGCGTAAAGATCGGATGGCCCTTCAGCGGCTGAAAGAAGCGGCAGAGCGAGCCAAGATCGAGCTGTCCTCCTCGCAGGAGTCGGAAATCAATCTTCCATTCATTACGGCTGATGCCAGCGGCCCCAAACACATGGTCATCAAGTTGACCAGGGCCAAACTGGAGCAGCTGGTTGATGATCTCATTCAGCGCACCATCGATCCCTGCAAGAAAGCCCTGGCCGATGCCGGAGTGAGCGGGCGAGACATCCAGGAAGTGGTGCTCGTCGGCGGCATGACACGCATGCCGAAGGTCATTCAGGTCGTGAAGGAGTTTTTCGGCAAGGAACCGCATCGCGGTGTGAACCCCGACGAAGTGGTGGCCATCGGCGCCGGCATTCAAGGCGGCGTGCTCAAGGGCGAGGTCAAAGACGTGCTTCTCCTCGATGTGACCCCGCTATCGTTGGGTATCGAAACCCTTGGCGGCGTGTTCACCAAACTCATTGAGCGGAACACCACGATTCCAACCAAAAAGAGTCAGATCTTTTCTACCGCAGCGGATAACCAGACAGCTGTGACAATTCGCGTCTTCCAAGGCGAACGCGAAATGGCGAACGACAACAAATTGCTTGGCCAGTTCGATCTCGTCGGCCTTCCCCCTGCACCACGTGGCATGCCCCAGATCGACGTGGTATTCGACATCGATGCCAACGGCATCGTCCACGTCTCGGCCAAAGACCTGGCCACGCAGAAGGAGCAATCGATCAAGATCACGGCCTCCAGCGGGCTCAGCAAGGAAGAGGTCGAGAAGCTCGTTCGAGATGCCCAATCCCACACGGAAGATGACAAGAAACGCCGCAAAGCGGCCGAGGCGAAGAACCAGGCTGACAATTTGATCTATCAGACCGAGAAGAATCTCAAGGAACATGGCGACAAGATCGCGGCCGATGACAAAACCAAGATCGAAGAGGCCGTGACTGCACTCAAGAAAGCGATGGAAGGCAATGACCCCGAAGCAATCGAGTCGGCCACCCAGACACTGACAACCGCCTCGCATAAATTGGCTGAAGAGATGTATAAAAAAGCCTCGGCCTCTGCTGCAGCAGGTGCGGGAGCCGACTCCGCCGGAGGAGAAAGTCCGAATGGCGCCAAGACCGACGAGAAGGTTGTGGATGCCGAGTTCGAAGAAGTAGACAAAGAAAAAAAGTAAGTTAGA
>DATIFR010000155.1:0-1629 GCA_035455145.1 Nitrospira sp. | reverse complement strand
GGTCCACTCGGCCAGCTGAACATCCCACATCGGTGAATATCCGGCACTGATCTCCTTGAACTGCGCAAGGATGTCGAGTGAAGGGCCTTCGCCACTGAGCGCGCTGTTGAGCCCTTGGCGCTCAGGGTCGTTCTGGCCTGTTTTGCCATTTACGATTGTGTAGATGATCTCCGTCGCGCCGCTTTTCAGGATGTCGCTTTCGGCAGGCGCAAAGGTAGATGCCTCGAGCACTGCTGACTCCTCGGAGTTGGCGTCGAAGCTGAGGTACCGCAAGTGCTTGCCGTCCGCAAATCCGAAGCGCAGCTTCAAGTCGACGGTGCCATTCTCAGGGCAGATGTTTGCCACCGAGTCGGTCACAACCGAGTAATCGGGATTGCCGCCGCAGAAGGAGATTTTCTCTGGTCCGACGTTGAACGCGATCAGGGGAGCGTTGAAAACAATGTCATTTCGGTTTGCCACCCGAACCAACGGGCTGTAGTGCGCATCCCCGATGGACCCGGCTCGGGCCATCCTAGGTGGGAAGAAGTTTGGCGCCTTACCTGCCGCTAGCATTTGAGTTGGTGAGAAATCAACCCGACCTGATTTGAAGGTGAAGTTATTCGACTCATCCATTTCCGCAACCCGCGTGCTTGCGAGATCCTTTGCTTTACTGAGACTCGGCGCCCATGTGAGACCCATTTTCTTGGAAGTGGCGAAATCGCTTACGTCGGTGAGGACGAACCAAACAGTCTCTCCCGAGGAAAGGCGACCGCGATGAAGCGGCAGTTTCACCACTTCTCTTGCAAGGTCGACTTGGCCTGACGTGAGAAACTGCTTCGTGATTCTCTTTTCGGTCGATGTGTCCGCCGCCGAACTTACATCCATTGCGAAAAAAGACGTAAACAGGACCATCATGGGACCGCAAATGGATCTGCCTAAAAGCTTGCTGGATTTCATGATCGCTCCTCTCGTCGGCGTTACTCGGATTTAGCACTCTGGATCATCTGCCGGAGACCCCATCCAATCTACCGGCGATTTGCTCGTCTGTGCCGCAGCAATTTCCGGCATCCCAGCGACGACGCCAGCCCCAGCTGCCGCGCCCGCTACCATCTTGAGAAACGCTCGACGATCTACGACCTCCCGGCCTTCCGGATGCATCTCCTTTGTCTCCTTCGACACACTTATTTCTCCTTTCAGAATCCCACCAAGCCCTGAGGGCTGTTGTAGGGAATTGTCACTCTGGTGATTTCCTCAAGAGAACCGTCCGGCCGTGCCCCGTAGCCCACCAGTTTCGAGGCATTCCCGTAGATCTGGTAGAGATATGCTCCATCCGGAGTGATCCAGTTATCGCTCGGTCCGCTGGTAATGGTCGTGTTGAGTCCCCTGACCATGCCGTCCCCCGGAACCTTCGGGCATGCTGGATCCTTCGCGATTTCCAGGCTGCTGCCGTTGATGCGAAGCGCGCTGACGTAGCTGTAGCCGAAGTTCGCGGCATACACGAGCCGGTCATCCGGGGAAATCGCCAGCCAGCACAGCTCAGAGGGCAGCCCCGGGCTCGTGTCGATCTTGCAGAGCGGGCCGATGTTGATCTTGCCATCTCCATCGATAGTTGCGATGGCGCATGCGTCGGCGACGGCGTATCCGATGACG
>DATIFR010000154.1:0-2794 GCA_035455145.1 Nitrospira sp. | reverse complement strand
AGCTTTGGCCAGCGTTGCAGGGGAAGATTGGTGATGTGGGGCGTCGATCGCAACAAGGCGCGTCAAGCGAGCCATATGGACGTGGTGTCTGAAGGGCAGAAAGGGTCTCATGGAAACCGTGCCAGAAAACGTTCCGTCTGGAAGCTGTGAAATAATCGAACATTTCACTTGTTTTCTGTTTTGGCATCCGTAGACTGGAAGCGTGGAAACGAACGACAATCCGCGTTTCGAACCGATCAATCGCCAACAGGTCGTGCTCGAACCTCTCGACATTGAACAGCTCATCCCGCAAGATCACCCCGCACGAAGCGTTTGGGAGATTCTCGGTCGCCTGGACCTGAGCCGGTTTGTGGGCGACGTGAAGTCGGTCGAGGGCCATGCCGGGCGCAACGTCTGGGAGCCGCGACTGCTCATCGCGATTTGGATCTATGCCTATTCGCGGGGTGTCTCCTCGGCTCGGGAGATCGAGCGGCAGTGCGCCTATGAACCGGCCCTGCGTTGGCTGACCGGGCTGAAGGTGGTCAACCATCACACGCTTTCCGATTTTCGCGTGCAACACGGCGATGCTCTGCAGAACCTTTTTGTGCAGGTTCTGGGGATTCTCGCCATGGAGAAACTGGTCACACTGGAACGGGTGACGGTGGACGGGACCAAAGTGCGGGCGTGCGTCAACAAGAAGACGTTCTCCCGCGCCCACAAGATCCGGGAGCATCTCAAACTGGCGCGGGAACACATCGAGGAGTTGCAGCGAGAGGAAGTCGAGCAGGAGAAGCGGGGACGGCAGGCTGCCGCCCGGAAGCGAGCGGCGCGCGAGCGGGTGCACCGCTTGGAAGAAGCGCTGGCGGAGGTGGAGCGGCTGCAAGCGGAGAAGAAGGGGGAGCGCGAGAAGCCTTGCCAGGCATCGGTCAGTGATGCGGACGCTCAGTTCATGTGGACCTCCGATCACGGTTTAGCTCCTTCCTACAACGTGCAATTGGTTACCGATGCCGCGCAAAAGCTCATCGTGGATGTGGAGGTCAGCAAGCAACCCTCGGATTCGTATCACCTGTTGCCGGCGCTGGATCGTGTCGAGCGTCAGTTCGGGGCCTACCCGCAGCAGGCCATCGCCGATGGGGATTACACCAAGCGAGAAGCGGTGATGGGCGCAGCCGAGCGCGGAATAGATTACTACGGAAGCTGGGGAGCGGTGCCGGAGGACCGTCTGCCTTACGGAATCGATGCCGCGTATCATCCCGCCAGGTTCCCGTATGACGAGCGCCACGATGTCTTGATCTGTCCGGAAGGAAAGCATCTGTTACGCAAGAGCAGTCGGGAAAAAGCGGGAGTTGAGGTGCATGTGTTCGTGGCCCCGCGAAGAGATTGTCAGGCCTGTGCGAAGCGCAATCTGTGCACGCCGCAAAACCGCATGGTGAAGCACGGCCGCGCCGTGACGATCCGCGTGGAGCACGAATCCGTGGAGTGCTACCACGCCAAAATGCGGACGGCCAAAGCCAAACAGATCTATAAGCAGCGTGCGCCGATAGCCGAGTTTCCGCATGCGTGGCTCAAAGACAAACTGAAGTGGGTGCGCCTACGCTGTCGGGGGTTAGCCAATGCCCGAGCTGAAGCGCTCTGGACCTGCCTCACGTACAACCTGCAACGGTACTTCAAACTAAGGGTCCTTCAAACGGCGTGAGTGCGGATTCGAAGACCGGAGCGGCAACCACGCGGGTTGCCACCGCAGAGGCCAGCGCGGGCCACCGCGCTCGGTTCAGCCGAGCGAAGGAGGTTCTGCGCCGAAATGACGCCCGCGGAGCCGATTGTTTCACAGCTTCCCGTCCGAAGGTCACCCCAGGTTTCCGGGCGATCATATGCCTGCAACGCGAGTCGTCCTAGCCGTTTGCGGAGCAAACTCCTGAAGACTTGCGAGAATCGCGTCACATCGCTCTATCGTGGTAGCTAACTCAATAGCGCAAGGGTACTCGGGGGTTGCGTAGAGCACTAACCGGTCGGTTCGGCGGCCCTGCTCCCCTCCAAACTCAATGGCAGCCGCTGAATCGAGGGGACCCTGCATCGGTAATCCCCGTTGCCTGTCATCCGGATCAACAAAGTAGCGGACCAACCTTGGCCCCTGCCAGATTCTTCCCTTTCCAAACTTCGTCCAGGTACCCAGCAGGTCCTCGGCCTTCCAACCTGGCTGGCCGCCAGGCCCTGTCCACCATTCCTCTGGATTGAAATCACTCGCAGTCAACAGAAAGGCCTCGGTGCGATCTGGGAGATCGAAAGCAGTTCCAGTGAGACGTACGGATGCGTCGCCGGACGCGAGCACGATGTCCAAGTAGAAGCCTTGAACATCTCCTAGCGGCATGCCGACCACAGACTGCATTGGAGCGCGACTCAAGAAATCGGCAAGACTCTCGCCTTCCATACGTCGCTCCCTCACGGTTGCCTCAGCTTGTCTGGATCGTTGAAATGGACTGTTTCGTTTTTCGGCCGATTGTTAGACTTCGGAATGTCGACACGCGCCGTGCCGTCGGGGTTAAGGCGGAGACGCGTTCCATCGGCTGCCACTTGATGGCCCGTTTTCGGATCAACTGTTACCTTCTGGCCCTTGATCAGCTCTCCAAACTTGTCCGTTGCTGCCTTGTGGCCTCCGGGCAAATCAGTGTTGGTTCTGCCCTTGGCTTCTCTCGGATTGTTGCCAACGAGAGGTTCGCCAGAACTACTGCTTCCTGGAGCATCATCTGAGCCGCTCATTAGGCTTGCGGCTGCGTTACCCGTTAGCAATGCACCGTGAGCTGTCGCCGCGGTTCCA
>DATIFR010000153.1:0-8192 GCA_035455145.1 Nitrospira sp. | reverse complement strand
GCTTGAATGCCCAATCGGTGCAAGGTCGGGGCACGATTCAACAGCACCGGATGTTCACGAATGACTTCGTCCAATACGTCCCAGACTTCAGGACGCTCCTTTTCGACCAGACGCTTGGCGCTCTTGATGGTCGTCGCCGCGCCTCGCTCTTCCAGCTTATGGAAAATGAACGGCTTGAACAGTTCCAGCGCCATCTTCTTCGGCAAACCGCATTGATGGAGTCGGAGCTCCGGACCGACCACGATGACCGTACGGCCGGAATAATCCACGCGTTTACCCAGAAGATTCTGACGGAATCGCCCCTGCTTGCCTTTGAGCATGTCGCTGAGCGATTTCAACGGCCGCTTGTTGGGCCCACGAATCGCTCGACCACGGCGACCATTATCGAATAATGCGTCCACCGCCTCCTGCAACATCCGCATTTCGTTGCGGATGATCACACCGGGAGCCTTCAATTCCATCAAACGCTTCAACCGGTTGTTCCGATTGATGACGCGGCGGTAGAGGTCATTTAGATCGGACGTGGCGAATCGACCGCCGTCCAGCGGGACAAGCGGACGCAATTCGGGTGGGAGCACCGGAATCACGTCCATGATCATCCACTCCGGCTTATTGCCGGACTTCCGGAACGCCTCGATGACTTTCAACTGTTTGGCGTACTTCTTCTTCAATGCAGCAGAGGTGGAGACCTTTGCCTTCGCCTTGATCTCCTCCCACTTCGTATTGATGTCGATCTTGCGCAGCAATTCACGAATGGCGTCGGCTCCGATCCCCACTTTGTAGGAATTCGGCGCGTATTCCGACTGGAGAGTTCGAAGCTTGTCTTCCGTGACCAACTCCTTTTCCGTCATATCCGTGGAGCCTGGATCGACGCAGACATAGCTTTCGAAGTAGAGAATCTTCTCCAGCTGTTTGAGGCTCATATCGAGCAAGGTTCCAATACGGCTCGGTACGCCCTTCAGAAACCAGATATGTGCGACCGGCGCCGCCAGCTCGATGTGGCCCATGCGCTCGCGACGTACTTTCGATTGAATCACCTCAACACCGCACTTATCGCAAACGATACCGCGGTGCTTCATGCGCTTGTACTTGCCGCAATTGCACTCCCAGTCCTTGATCGGACCGAAAATCTTCGCGCAGAACAGCCCGTCCTTTTCAGGCTTGAACGAGCGGTAGTTGATCGTCTCCGGCTTCTTGACCTCGCCGTATGACCAGGACCGGATCTTCTCGGGCGACGCGATGTGAATCCGCATCGAATCGAACGACACCGAATCCCGTGGCTTTTCGAACAATGTATATACGCCTTCCAAGGTAGTGACCTCCTCTGATACCGGCCGCAGCCGGCACACAAGTGGTTAGTCTTGCGTCTTGACCAACTCCACGTCCAGCCCCAAACTCTGCAGTTCTTTGACCAAGACGTTAAATGACTCGGGCAACCCCGGTTCCAGGAAGGGTTCGCCTTTCACAATCGCTTCATACATGCGTGACCGGCCCGGCACGTCGTCGGATTTCACGGTAAGGAACTCTTGCAGCGTCGAGGCCGCTCCGTAGGCCTGCAACGCCCAGACTTCCATTTCTCCCAACCGCTGGCCGCCGAACTGGGCCTTACCACCCAACGGCTGCTGCGTCACGAGAGAGTACGGACCAATCGACCGTGCGTGAATCTTGTCGTCCACCAGGTGGTGGAGCTTCAGGACATACATATAGCCGACCGTCACAGGACTGCCAAAGGCCTCTCCGGTGCGGCCATCCATAAGGACGGTCTGTCCGCTCGTCGGTAATTTCGCCTTCTTGAGCAGATCCTTGATTTCCTTTTCTGCTGCACCATCGAACACCGGGCTTGCTACCTTGATACCGAGCGCCCTCGCGGCCCAACCCAGGTGGGTTTCCAGAATCTGCCCGACGTTCATACGGGACGGCACGCCGAGAGGATTCAGCACGATCTCGACCGGCGTTCCATCCGGCAAATAGGGCATATCCTCCTCGGGCAGGACCCGTGAGACCACGCCTTTGTTCCCGTGCCGGCCGGCCATCTTGTCGCCCACCTGAATCTTGCGCTTCATCGAAATATAGACTTTGACGAGCTTGATGACGCCAGGCGGCAATTCGTCGCCCCGTTTCAACCGCCCAACCTTCTCGTCATAGAGCGTCTGGAGAATTTCGACCTGCTCCTTGGCCCTCCGCTCGACGTCTTCCAATTCCTTTTGCTCGTCCGGATCGCTGAGGATGATGTAGCGAACGGAGTCATCGGATAACCGCTTGAGGATTTCGGCCGTCAGCTTGCCCTTCTTCTTGAGAATGACATCGCCGCTCTCGGGATCCATCAAATCCCGCCCGACAACTTTGCCGAGCAGCAGCTTCCGAATTTTCTTCGTCTTTTCTTCGTCGATGATCCGCAACTCCTCGTGGTGGTCACGCTGGAGCCGCATGGTGTCTTCGCTCTCGATGCTCTTGGAACGCTCGTCCTTGTCGAGTCCCTTTCGGGAGAAAATCTTCACATCGACCACAATACCTTCGACGCCCGGCGGGACCGTGAGGGACGTATCCTTCACATCACCGGCCTTTTCACCGAAAATCGCGCGGAGCAGCTTCTCTTCCGGCGTGAGCTGGGTTTCGCCTTTTGGCGTAACCTTCCCGACCAGGATGTCGCCCGGCTTCACCTCGGCGCCGATGCGAATGATGCCGCTCTCATCGAGATTGCGCAGCGCTTCCTCACCGACATTGGGAATGTCGCGCGTAATATCTTCCTTGCCGAGCTTGGTATCGCGCGCTTCCACCTCAAACTCCTCAATGTGAATCGAGGTAAAGGCGTCCTCGCGCACCAGCTTCTCGCTCAAGAGAATGGCGTCTTCGAAGTTGTATCCACCCCAGGGCATGAAGGCCACGAGCACGTTCTTGCCGAGCGCGAGCTCCCCCTGATCGATCGCAGGGCCGTCGGCGAGCACTTGCCCCTTTTTCACCGGCTGCCCGAGACGGACGACCGGTGTCTGGGTGATACAGGTATTCTGATTGGAACGTTGGAACTTAATCAGGTCATACACGTCCAACCCGGTGTCGTTCCGCTTGCGACCTTCCTTCGAATCGGCGCGAACGACGATCCGAGTGGCATCCACACTTTCGACCACACCGGGCCGTTTGGCCTGGACGACGTAGCCGGAATCCCGCGCCACGACCGCTTCCATCCCGGTGCCGACCAGCGGAGCCTCGGCCTTGAGGAGCGGCACGGCCTGCCGCTGCATGTTCGATCCCATCAAGGCGCGGTTTGCGTCGTCGTGCTCCAAGAACGGCACCAAGGCTGTCGCCACGCTGACGACCTGCTTCGGCGACACGTCCATGTATTCAACCTTGTCCGGCGTGACCGTGACGAAATCGCCGGCGGATCGTGCTGAAACCGTTTCAGATACCAGCCTTCCGGATCCGTCCACCTTCGAATTCGCCTGCGCGATAAGATACTTATCGCCTTCGATCGCCGAGAGAAACTCGATCTGCTCGGTGACCCGCCCCTTCTCAACCTTACGGTAGGGGGCCTCGATGAACCCGAATTGATTGATCCTCGCATAGGTGGCGAGCGAAGTGATCAACCCGATGTTCGGACCTTCCGGTGTTTCGATCGGACAAATACGGCTGTAGTGCGACGGATGGACGTCGCGGACTTCGAACCCGGCCCGCTCTCTTGTCAGGCCACCCGGTCCGAGGGCGGAGAGACGTCGCTTGTGCGTAATCTCTGCCAGCGGATTCGTCTGATCCATGAACTGGGAAAGCTGGCTGCTACTGAAGAACTCTTTGACCGCCGCGACCACCGGCTTCGCATTGATCAGGTCGTGCGGCAGCACAGTCTCCATATCGAGCAGATTCATCCGCTCTTTTATGCTGCGCTCCATGCGGACGAGCCCGAGCCGGAATTGATTCTCCAGCAGTTCGCCTACCGAGCGGACGCGGCGATTGCCCAAATGGTCGATGTCGTCGATTTCGCCTTTTCCCATCTTGAGGTTGACGAGATAGCGAATGACTTCGACAATGTCCTGGGCGGTAAGCGTCCGTTGCTCCAGCGGAAGATCAAGCCCCAGCTTCTTGTTCAATTTGAGGCGGCCGACCGGAGAGAGATCGTACCGCTTGGAGTTCAAGAACAGATTGTCGAACAGCGCTCGAGCGGTTTCCACCGACGGTGTTTCACCGGGGCGCAGGCGGCGATAAATTTCGACCATCGCCTCTTCCTTCGAAGCCGTGCGCTCCATTTCCAACGTGTCCAGAATGACCGGGGTCGTCGTCGCGGCATCGAAGAAAATGATTTTGAATTCTTCGATCTCGCTCTCGATGATTTTCTCGATCATTTCGGCCGTGAGGCGCTGGTTTTTCTCCGCCAGCTTGTTCTTCTTGGCATCGACGAGTTCGCTCAGCACGGCACGTCCGACTAATTCACTCGGCGACAGAGGAATCTCTTTCACACCCGCCGCCTTAAGTTTCGCGATAAGCCCCTTTGTCAGCCTCGCCCCTTCACGCACCAGCGGTTCTTTTCCGCCTTTCTCGACGACCTCCGTCGAGCAACGCATCCCCTGGTGAATCTCGGGATCGAGCTTGCGCATCAACTTGCCCTTGACCACCCGAATTTCTTCAACCGGGTAATACATTTTCAGCAAGTCGTCGCTCGAAAATGCGAACGCCTTCAGAAGAATCGTGGCCGGCATCTTCCGGCGGCGATCGATGCGGACATAGAGGATGTCGCGTGCGTCAAACTCGAAGTCCAGCCACGAACCGCGGTAGGGAATGATCCGGGCGGAGTACAACACTTTCCCGCTCGCATGCGTGCGCCCTTTGTCATGCGTGAAGGACGCACCGGGCGAACGATGCAACTGGCTCACGACGACACGCTCCGTCCCGTTGACGATAAACGTGCCGCGCTCGGTCATCAGCGGCAACTCGCCCACGTATACTTCCTGCTCGCGCACGTCCAGAACTTTTTTCTTCGGCCCCTTGTCTTCCTTGTCGAATACCACCAGCCGCACCCGCAACTTGAGCGGCACAGCAAAGGTCATCCCCTGCTCCAGACATTCGCGCTCGTCATACTTGGGTGTACCCAAGGTATAGCTGGTAAACTCGAGGATGGCCGTGTTGTTGTAATCCGGGATCGGAAATACACTGGCCAGAGCCGCTTGCAGTCCGACGTCCTTCCGTCGTTCCGGCTCGACTTCAAATTGAAGAAACTCCTCGTATGAACGCTTCTGGATCTCAATGAGATCCGGGATGTCTATGCTCGTACGAATACGAGAATAGTCTTTCCGTTCGACGAACTCTTGTAGAGTCGTTTCGGGCATTCCGCGGTCCTCCACTCCTATGGTTGGGCTTCGGGCACCCGTCCGCGACGGATGCCCGCAGATGCTGAACGGATGAACTTACTTGATCTCGACCTTTGCGCCGCTCTCTTCGAGCTTCTTCTTCATGGTGTCGGCTTCTTCCTTCGCCACACCTGTCTTCACAGGCTTCGGTGCCCCTTCCACGAGATCCTTGGCTTCCTTAAGACCCAGATTGGTGAGCTCGCGGACCACCTTGATGACCTGAATCTTCTTGTCCGCCGCAGCAGACGCCAGGATGACATCGAATGCGGTCTTTTCTTCCGCCGGCGCAGCTGCGGCTCCGCCGCCGGCTGGCGCTGCGGCCACGGCGACCGGTGCGGCTGCCGTCACGCCGAAGCGGGTCTCCAGACCCTTCACCAATTCCGCCAAATCGAGCACGCTCATGCCCTCAATGGCCTTGATCAATTCTTCCTGCGAGAGTTTTGTGGTTGTTGCTGACATGTCCCCTTCTCCTTTCCGTTTATCCTCAATGGCTGCAATGACTCGTACAAACTTCGACAACACCGCATTCAGTGTATAAACGACACCGCGAATCGGCCCTTGCATCGCCGACAACAGCATCGCGATTAACACTTCTTTTTTCGGAAGCTTGGCGACGGCCGCCAACTCAGCGGGCTGCACCACCTTGCCTTCCAACACACCGAGCGTAATCCGGATCTTTTCCTCGCGCTTTTCCGCCGCGATGAAATCTCTAAGGATCTTTGTCGGCAGCACCGGGTCGTCATAGCCGATCACGACGCCCGTCGGCCCCTTCAAGTGACTCTTCAGGCCGGAAAGGGTCGTTCCTTCAGCCGCCCGAATCGCCAACGTATTCTTGACAACCTTGTATTCCGCCTTGGCGCCCCGCAGTTGCTTGCGCAGTTCGGTGACCTGGTTCACCGAAAGCCCGGCACACTCGGTTACAATCGCCAATCGCGCACGACCGAACTTCTCCGTCAACTCCGCAACCGCTGTGGCTTTCTCTTCCTTCTTCATAATCGAACCCTTCCCCTTCTCCGCAGCGAGAACTCGACTAACTCCACTGTTTGGCAAGCGCGATGGCGTCCAACTTCACCCCTGGTCCCATCGTACTCGAAATGGTCACGCTCTTGAGGTAGCGTCCCTTGCATGAAGCCGGCTTTGCCTTGACCACTGCCTCCAAAACTGCCGAAGCGTTGTCATAGAGCTGCTCGGCCTGAAATGACACTTTGCCGACAGGAACCTGTACGATACCGGCTTTCTCAACCTTGTACTCCACCCGGCCCTTCCTGATTTCCGAAACGGCCTTGCCGACTTCGAACGTGACGGTCCCGGTTTTAGGATTCGGCATGAGCCCCCGCGGCCCCAACACCTTCCCGAGCTTGCCGACAGCAGCCATGAGATCCGGCGTGGCGATCGCACAATCGAAATCCATCCAACCGCCCTTCACCTTTTCCATGAGTTCATCGGATCCGACATAATCCGCTCCGGCCTGACGTGCCTCTTGCTCTTTTTCACCCTTCGCGAAGACGAGCACACGGAGCTTCTTGCCCGTCCCGTGAGGCAACGAGGTTGTGCCTCGCACCATCTGATCGGATCGTTTCGGATCGACCCCCAGGCGAATGGCCAGATCGACCGACTCGTCGAACTTGGCGTATGCCGCACTCTTCACAAGTCCCACCGCCTCGCGGAGCGCGTACTGGCGCGGCTCTATCTTCTCGAGCGCGGTTTTCATTTTCTTTCCCATACGTGCAACTCCTTCTGTCTCGACATTACCCTTGGACGACGACACCCATGCTTCGGGCGGTTCCTTCGATGATCTTGACCGCCCCTTCCAAATCAGCAGCATTCAGATCGGCCATCTTCTTCTGGGCGATTTCATTGAGCTGCTTTCTGGTGATCTTGCCGACCTTGTCCTTTTGCGGCACACCTGACCCCTTGATGATGCCGGCAGCCTTCTTCAACAGATCGGACGCCGGAGGGGTCTTCATCACAAACGTGAACGTCCGGTCCTTGTAGACCGTGATAATCACCGGGATGATGCTGTCGCCCTCTTTTTGCGTCTTGGCGTTGAACTGCTTGCAAAATTCCATGATGTTGACGCCGTGCTGCCCCAACGACGGTCCAACGGGAGGAGCCGGGTTCGCCTTGCCAGCTGGAATCTGCAATTTAATCTGCGCTGATACTTCTTTCGCCATGTGCCACTCCTCTGAATGTTGAACGCTGAATGTTAAATGCGGACGTTCCTCGAAGCTCCGTCCCCTCTACTCAACATTCAACCGTGATACCTACCCTCTAGATCCGCTCCACCTGTAAAAACCCGAGCTCGACCGGAGTCGAACGACCGAAAATGCTGACCATCACCTTGAGTCGGTTATGATCATGGTCTACCTCGTCGACAACGCCGTTAAAACCGAGGAACGGCCCGTCGATGATGCGGACATTGTCGGTCTTAATGAACTTGACTTGTTCGCGCGGCCCCGCACTTCCCGCATCCACCTGCTTCAACAATTCAGCCACTTCATCGTTCGTCAGAGGAGTCGGCTGCGCTCCCCCGCCGACAAATCCCGTGACCTTCGGCGTCTCCTTGATCATTTGCAGTGTCTCGTCGGCCAGAGGCGTCTCCAGTTCAACCAAGACATAGCCCGGGAAAAATTTTCGCCGTGACGTGCGACGCTTTCCATCCTTGATCTCGATGACGTCTTCCGTCGGCACCAGTACCTGCCCGAGCTTCTCCGTCAGGGCCATTTGGTTTGCCCGTTCAAGCAAACTGGTCTTCACTCGCCCTTCGAAGCCCGCGTAGGTATGAATCACGTACCAGTTTTTTCCCATGCCTACCCTCGGATCGTTGGTTGAAGTCCGCTCATCCATTTACAGAATCTT
>DATIFR010000152.1:0-8750 GCA_035455145.1 Nitrospira sp. | reverse complement strand
GGCCCGCCCTTTCGTAAAACACCGGACCTGCCACCGGCCGAGATCACATCCACTAACCCGTCAGTCGCTTCAGGCTGATTACCCGCCGCCTCCATCTTCTAAAGGCCCCCACAGGAGCCGTGCCTAGTGGCACCGACAATTGATGGCGCGTACCCTGAACTATGACCCCGCAACTCCCCAGGAACGATGCCTTTTGCACGTTGGCTGCGAAAGGGCGAGTCACAGATCTTGAGGCTGCCGACCTCTCTAGGCTCAAGCCACCTCCTTCGTTTTTTAGGTAAGCACCGCCATCCGGGAATCAATGTTTTCTTTGTGCAACAGTTTATATTGGTGGTGGAGGGATAATCCCTTCTTTCATGAAGTGACTCAACCCTTCCCTTACAGTTAGGATTCTGGCCGTGGCTTCCTCCATCAGTTGCACAGTGGTCTTGCTCAGTTGAGCCAATCCCTGCTCTTGAGCCTTGCGCGCCGTCGCAGCAGCGATCCGCGGAACGATCTTCCATTCCTCCATCGTGCAAATGATGTTGTCTTCATTGATGCCTCGCTCTTCCGCGCAAGCGGCCAATTCCATGGAGGCGGCAACGGCCATTTCGTCGGAAATCGTGCGGGCTCGCACGTCCAGGGCACCGCGGAAAATGGCGGGAAACACCAGCGAATTGTTCACCTGGTTGGGGAAATCGCTCCGCCCGGTTGCAACAATCTTCGCGCCGGCCTCCTTTGCCTCCCAGGGCCAGATTTCGGGAACCGGATTGGCGCATGCAAAGACGATCGCATCTCTCGCCATCGTCTTGACCCATTCGGGCTTGATGATCCCTCCCGCTGCAAAGGCAATACAAACATCCGCCGCTCGAAGCGTTTCGGCAATTCCGCCCCGGCGGCCATCGCGATTGGTTTCCTGGCAGACCTTCCATTGCTCGGCATAGTCGGGCGTATCTCGATAGTCGGTGCGATGCAGACCGAGAATCCCTCCAAGGTCGCAGGCGACGATCAAGGCCGGATCGGCTCCGTTCGCTTTCAAGAATCGATAGGTGGGTACGTTTGCCGCACCCATTCCGATCATGGCAATGCGAATTCCTCCGATCGGTTTGCCCACCACCTTGAGCGCATTGATCAAGGCCGCGAGCAGCACCGTCCCGGTCCCCTGCTGGTCGTCGTGCCAGACGGGAATGGAACAGGCCCGCCGAGCCTGCTCGAGCACGCGAAAACATTTCGGCATGGAGATGTCTTCGAGATTGATGCCGCCGAATGACGGCTCCAAAAGCTTCACGGTCCGCACGATCTCGTCGGGATCTTTCGTCCCGAGACAGATCGGCACCGCATCCACCCCGCCCAGATATTTGAAGAGCAGCGCCTTGCCCTCCATGACTGGCAGTCCGGCCTCCGGCCCGATGTCGCCGAGCCCCAGAACGCGCGTGCCGTCCGATACCACAGCGATACTGTTGGCTTTATTCGTGAGGTCATAGACCAACCCCGGTGTCTGTTGGATGTCCCGGCAGGGAGCCGCTACACCGGGCGTGTACCAGAGGGCAAAGTCTCCGAGACCGCGGATCGGGCACTTCGGGAAGGTCTGCATCTTTCCCCGATAATAGGCATGCAACCGCCGCGACTCTTCCGCCGGTTTCTGCGCCTTTGCGAGCAATTCTTCTTTGGTCGACATCGGGAACCTCTCTTGTCCAACTATCGCACGATTAGCACCGAGCAAGGGGCATGAACCAATACTTTCTCGGATACGCTGCCGAGCAAGAATCGTTTGATCGCTTTCATCCCGCGCGATCCAATCACGATGACCTGCGCCTGACATCGAACTGCCGCATCGAGAATCGCAAAAGCGGGATCGCCAAGAAGCAGTTCCGTCGTGATCCGGTAGGCTTCGCAGGCGCACTCTTTGCTGATCTTCCGAAGAAGTTCTTGTCCCTTCTCCTCTACGACCTGCTGCAATTTTGACCGGCCCGGTGTTCCGATCGGGATCCCCCACGACTCCGATCTCGGAGACGGCCAGACCGTCACCGCCGTCACCTGTACCGGGCCTTTGAAGGGGCACCGCACCAGAAACTCCACGGCCTTGTGCGCGGGCTCCGATCCATCGACGGCGACAAGAATCCGTTCCAGTTTGGCCATCGGCTCCTTCACTACCAGGACGGAGCAAGGAGCATAGGTCGCGACCTTCTGCGACACCCCTCCGAGCAAGAATGACGGCGTCGCCGTCATACCGCGCTGGCCGACAATCACGAGATCGGCGTGAGATTCCTCCGCGGTCAGAATAATGCTTTCGGCCGCATCGCCGCTGTCGGCGATCAGTCTGATATGCCGGCAAAGCGGTTCCAGCTCGGTTTTCATCTCGTGCAGGATCTGCTCGGCGACTTCTGTCACTTCCCGCCGATAGGTTTCCAGATAGCCGGCGGGCATCGTCGGAGAAATGTAGGCGTGTTTAAGAGCGTCTTCATCCACCACGTTGAGGACGTCGAGGATCGGAGGTTCCCCCAGCTGCCGGATGACTTGTGCGGCATTCCTGGAGTCCGGCGAAGCATCAACGGCCAGCACAACGCGCATAGTTCCCCCTCACTCGATTCCTGGAGTTACCGTACGACCGAACCCATGAGCTCGTTCGCAAACCGGATCGGCAGCGCCATGTGCACCCCGCCGACTCGCTGCAACATCGCCTGATTGACGCCAATGACCCTGCCGGCTCCATTGAAGAGAGGCGCCCCGCTGCTACCGCTCGCAGAAACCGCTTCATAGATGATCAGGTCCTGGGACACGTCAGAAATGTGCCCTTGTGTCGCCAAGGGACGGACAAGCTGTTTGCGGGCCACCTCATCGAGAAGCCGAACCGGATCTCCACCGCCCTTTGTGAGAATGTCCTGACTGATCGATGAGACTGCCCGCGCAAGCAAGGTATCCACGCTGCCAGGATAGCTCAGCATCACGACCGGTTCGCCGACATGGAGTGGTTCATCTCGTGCCAATGTGACGGGAGTTTTCAGCTTTGGCACGCGATCCGTTCGTAACAGCGCAATGTCGCCCCGATCGGGAACTGTGACCTCCGTTAACAAGTAGGCCGTTTCCTCTCCCGGAAAGAACAGCCGAAGCAGAATCATCTGCGGCTCAAATCCCGCTGCGATGGCCTGCTGAGCCGGTCCGTACAATTCCCACATCCGCACAATATGGCGGTTTGTGACAACGGTTCCGGCAGCATCCACCAAAAACCCTGTCCCGGCGAAGTAGATCACCACGGGAGGAGCGATGCCTTCCAACGTCACCAGCGCATTGCCATCCTTGTCCACATAGGGGTTGCCGAGTTGATCAAGACCCTGATACCTCAGGGGGCGACTGGTCGTCTTCTCCTTGAAACCATACCCGCCCTGTAAGAGGCCGACGCTCCCACCGAACCGGCGGATAATGTCCTCCGCAAAACTTTGTGATTGTCGAATCGCGCTGAGCTGCTGATGGACTGCTGCAATCTCTCGTTGGGACTCCCGTGCGGTTTCCTGTGCCTTCAGTTTGGCCGTCAGTACGGCAATCTGCTCTTCCCCCTGCCGCCGGGATTCCTCCGCGAGTTGCCGCTCCTGGTCCACGCGCCGCTCCAATTCCGCCTGCGTGAGCCGCTTGATTTCCAGTTGACGAACCAATTCAGCCAACTGTTGTTGCGTCGTGATCGTCGCCACGTGCTGCCGGTACAGCACGACGCCGAGCCAGACGATGAGGATGAGCGGGGCAAGGGCGACGGCTCCCACCACAACTCTGACAAGGGGCGATGCATGCATCATGATTTCGATGAGGATGTGGCGGACGAGGTAAAACGGCGACAGGTAGCGCGGATGCGGGGTGCGGACGAGAATATCGCGACCGTCCGCCATAATGGTCTTCAGCGTCTTGGCGGATGACACTCCGTCAGGCGGCAGCCGGAATCGCACTTCAGGGCCGGCTTCTCCAAACCGGATCAAATCGCCGTCACGTAATGCGGCTTCCGCCTGCCTGAGTCCGTTGACGAAAATGAGGCGTTTGCCCGTTCGATCATGGAGAATCGGAATACCTTCTTCGACGGCCAGATCCGCGTGAACAGGCTGCACGGCGGTATCACGGGAGGCATCGAACCGAACGCCACAGGCCTCATCGGTTCCGAACGTGACGGTGTCGGCATCGTATCGCTGGGTCTTGCCCTGGAGACTGCCACTCAGGTGAGAGAGGATCATTCGCATGGCAGACCTGCGCCTCTCTGACAAGAGCCTGTCCGTTCGGACATCGGCTCACGGGTTCGGACCGGAGCTTGGAATGATCGGGACGGCATCTGGCACCGCCCCCGAGGACGGAAGGGGGCGGCGCTTAGGTGAGACGAGACTTGCTGTGGCCGACAAACAGCTGTTCTGCTTCGACGCGCGCGACATCCTTCTTGCGATGCGCGAGAATGACCGGATCGATCCGCTCGCCGCAACTGACGCAACGCCAGTCGTCCGAGTGCATTTCGACGACACGCTCCGGCACCATCAGCCCACCGCAACGATGACACCGATCGACACGAACCTGTTGAGCGACTGAGACCTTTGAGACCTTGACCATGAATCCTCACCTCCTTTTTGCTGACAGATCGACTTGCGTGTGTGAGCCACATTCCATGAAAAGGATTCATGTCGACTTGCCTTTTTTTAACGCTGCGAGAACCAACTGCTTGAGCTCTCCGCTCGACTCCCTGAATTCGTATCCGACTCGGCAGGTGGGCTGCCTGATCGAGATCAGGCGCCGCAAATCAACCGGCGTGGCAATGAGGACGAGATCGCAATCCGTCCCATTCACCGTCTGTTCCAGATCGTGGATTTGTTCTGCTCCGTAGCCCATGGCGGGCAGGAGGCGGTCCAGATGCGGATTCGCCCGGAATGTCTCGCGCAGACTGCCGACTGCAGCCGGACGCGGATCGACAACCAACGCAGCCCCGAACTGCTTCGCGGCAAGCACGCCGGCGCCATAGGCCATTCCGCCATGCGTCACTGTCGGACCGTCCTCGATGACCAGCACTCGCTTGCCCCGCACGGCCGAGGCATCGTCCACCGTAAGCGGCATCGTCGATTCGACGACCGGCGCGTGGGGATTGGCAGACCTGATCGTCCGGCGAACGGCTTCGATCTTCTGTGGATCGGCTGTATCCACCTTGGTGATGACGATGACATCGGCTCGAAGCAGATTGACCTCTCCGGGAAAGTATCGTTGTTCGTGACCGGCCCGATGGGGATCCACGAGGACAATTTCCAAGTCGGACTCGTAAAACGGCAGGTCGTTATTGCCTCCATCCCAGAGAATCACATCCGCCTCTGATTCGGCCTGACGGAGAATCCGTTCATAGTCGACTCCGGCGAATACGACGGCTCCTTGTCGGAGATGGGGTTCATACTCCTCGCGCTCTTCGATGGTGCAGGCTGCCTCGTCGAGATCGCCCAACCCGGCGAACCGCTGCACAGCCTGCTTGGCCAAGTCTCCATAGGGCATAGGGTGGCGAACCACTGCGACCCGGTAACCCTCCTCCGTCGCCCATGCTGCCAGCGTTCTCGCAAGAGGGCTCTTGCCGGCCCCGGTCCTGACGGCGCAAATTGAAATCACCGGCTTGCCGGAACGAAGCATGGTCGAACGGGGCCCCAACAAGCGGAAGTCTGCTCCGGCGGCCAACGCACGCGAGGCCTGATGCATGACCTGTTCGTGGGAGACATCGCTATAGGCAAAGACAACCTGGTCGACTGCATGGGCTTCGATCACGGCCTCCAGCTTCTCCTCCGGCATGATCGGGATCCCGTCTGGATAATGCGCACCAGCCAGCTCAGGAGGATAGGTACGCCCTGCAATGTTGGGGATCTGTGCAGCCGTAAATGCCACGACCCGATAGCGGGGGTCAGAGCGAAACACGACGTTAAAATTATGAAAGTCGCGCCCGGCAGCTCCCATAATCACCACATTGGTTGCTGTACTGGCGCGATTTTCCACTAGACCTCCTCGAACGCTGACGATTTCTGCTACAGATATCCCTCCCCTCGTGACCTCCACAGGGCTGAGACTCCTGGATTCACAAGAGAATTATGGGGTTCCAGCCTGATCTCATATGGTCCCTACCTTGCAGAACCTATGCTCAGGTCGAGCAGGCTCAACGTTCAGGAGGCTCCTCACATGAATAGACGACTCATCGCGATCTTCTGTGCCCTGGCAGCCGGGTTATCGTACTGGATTGCTCCACAGCCGTACTTAGAAGCAAAAACCCAGCTCAGTTCAGGTGTGATTCAGGATGTCGATCCGCAAACCCTGAAAGAGTTACTGGCGACATTCGAGCAGGCGGAGCAGGCAATGCAGACGCGCGACCTTGACGGGATCATGGCACTTTATTCGGACGACTACCTCTACCATGGCCTGAAGAAAGCGGATATTCGGAAAATCTGGAGCCAACTTTTCGACCAGCATAAAGAACTGGAAAGCTTTCACTCGTTCTCGGTCATTCGGACTATTGGTGGAGCCGGCGGCAAGCTGACTGCTGAAATAACCTGTACAGGCGTCATTTGGGGCACATCGAAGGTCACGACGCTGCGGACTCCCGTTGATAGCTGGTATGAAGAGATTCACTATCTGAAGAAAGAGAACGGCCGCTGGCGGATAACCGGAAATGTCGGTGGAGAATCCCAGCCGGTGCTGCAGTTCGGGGTTGCACCCCATCCTTTGTTTTAGCCGTTCAGATGACGTGCACATCTCCGAGGTAGCTGCATAGACAAAAAACACCGCTCTTGCTTGAGCGCGCCTGCTGCCTACCGACCGGAGACGCTTCCGAACGATCCAGCGATTCCCTCCCGCCTGACCGTCCCTCGCTTCCCATTGATCGGGCTCGTTCTTCAAGCCGTGCCTCCAACCGGCACCGAGATGGAAGCGCACCCCTTCGGACATCCCCCCCCTCACCAGCACAGACCAGACACTCTGCGTGAAATGCAAGAACGGAAAGCTTGAATTATCGTGGTCTCACCTCCCTTTCTATGGCTTTCGGGAACCACGAATCGGCCCGCATCAATGTTGAAAGATTCCACAGCGCTCAGAAGTCCACTGCCCTGTAACGCGACAATTCACTAACTCGCTCGCCCTTGTTTCATGAGACTTCCCTGTCCAACTCGTTGAATCTGTACAAGGTATGGCAGCAGCTCCCTCACCGCACTCTCCTGGCATTGTCAATGCAGGGTAAGCGTAAGAGGCAGGAGAAAACTGAGAGGGGATTATGGCGAGCCATAAAGACATTCATCGTCGAGTGATGGAGATCATTGTTCGCTCACGGGGTTGCGATCTGGAGGACGTCGTCCTGGAGTGCAGCGACCTTACATGGAATCAAGTGTTTCTTGAACTGGATCGCTTGAGCCGAACGGGACGGATCATTCTCAAACAGATCGGGCGGGGCCGTTATACGGTTGCTCTCGGCACAGGTACGGAACTCAAAGCAAGACACATCCACTAACCCGGCAACAGGAGGAGATACCATGAGCGGTCTGACAAGATGGGAACCGTTTACGCGGTGGAGTCCGTTGAAGGAACTGGAAGAGATGGAGAAACGCCTCTCCAGTTATTTTGGCCATGCTCCGGCCACGGCAGGCGGAGAAAAAAAAGAAGCGATCACCGTTACCGAGTGGTCGCCGCTGGTTGACATTACGGAAGACGACAAGGAATATCTCGTCAAGGCGGAGATCCCGGAGATGAAAAAGGAGGACATCAAGGTCAATGTTCATGACGACGTCCTCACGATCACCGGCGAGCGGAAGTACGAGAAAGAAGAAAAAGGGAAAAAGTACCACCGTGTCGAACGGTCGTACGGCAGCTTCATGCGGAGCTTCACGCTGCCGGAGGATGCGGACGGCTCGAAAGTTAACGCCGAATACAAAGATGGCGTGCTCAAGGTGCATTTGCCGAAATCGGAAAAGGCCAAACCGAAGGCCGTCGAGGTCAAGATCGCATGACCGTTGAAGGTCCAGGTGAAGGCTCAGGCGGAGGATAAGTGAGTGCCATGCTTTCTTCCTTATCCTTCACGCCAGCCTGGAAGAGGGAAGGAGGTTGCCATGCTTCGTCACCCACATTACCTGGAATTGCCCTGGGACATTCATTGGCGTGAGGGGACGGCGGCGCCACATCGTCATCTCTGGTGGTTGATCGCCCTGTTGGTGATAGCAGCCATGTTCCTGATCGGAGTCGGTATTACAAGCGGTCTGATGTAGGTTGAGAGGTATGTTTCGTCTGTTTAGTCTGTCTGGTTATGGAACCAGATACACTAGACAAACCAGATGAACCAAACAAACGAGGAGTGTTGTGGTCTTTCAGAACCGGGAAGAAGCGGGCCGTCAGCTTGCCGCCAAAATGCAGAAGTATCGGGAGATCGCCGGCGGCCTGATCCTCGCGCTTCCGCGTGGCGGGGTCGCCGTCGGATATCAACTGAGCATCGCCCTGCATCTGCCGCTGGATGTGTTCATTACGCGAAAGATCGGCTCACCGGAGAATCCTGAGTATGCGCTGGGCGCAGTCAGCGAAACCGGGAATATTTATCTGAATCCCGATGCGGTGGCCGAATTCCGATTATCACATGAGGACGTGAAAGACATCGTGAGTGTCCAGCGGCGTGAAATACACCGTCGCCAACAACTCTACCGGCAAGGGCGGCATCCATTGGTGCTGAAGGACCGAATTGCCATCGTCGTGGACGATGGGATCGCAACGGGAGCGACGTTCTTCGCCTCGGTGGAGGCCATTCGCCA
>DATIFR010000151.1:0-15087 GCA_035455145.1 Nitrospira sp. | reverse complement strand
CCGGGCGCAGGGGAAAAACACCGAAGCGGCCGCAGCGGAAGCGCGCTTCCGCCGAGCGTGGGCGAGCACGGACGTGACGCTGACGGCATCGAGGTTCTAGCGAATTGAGTGACCTTCTTGCTGATTGGGAAAGGGCGTACTCCTGGAAAGGTTCACGAGTCGATGCTGAATGCAGAACAACCGGCAGGCCTGGAGCCCTCCCAAAATGGTCTCAAGAGGTCTGCTCCAAAGGTGATGAATAAATCGGGCGTAGACGAAGCACCTTCTCTCATCGCTCGATCAGGGAGATGCCCATGATGAACAGCATCCAAAAGGAAAAACGAGACGAGCCTCGCGACGAGGCGGATACTGAGAAAACGGCTTTGTTGAATCGTCGCAGCCTTCTCGCCGGAACGGCCGGCATGATGAGCGCGATTGTCACGCATTCGGTGACAAGATTCGCCGAAGCGGCCATGCCGGTTACGCCGGATGATCCGACGCGAGTGCCGGGTGGTGCGCCAACGGCGTACGGGCAACGGTCGACGTTTGAGCAGTCCGTCCGCCTCCCGCGCTCATGGTGGGGTTCTTTAACGCCTCTTCAGGACTCGCACGGAATTCTCACGCCGTCGGCCTTACACTTCGAACGGCATCACAACGGTGTGCCGGTCATTCATCCGGAGCGTCACCGGCTCATGATTCACGGCTTGGTTGCACAGCCATGGGCCTTCACCATGGACGACTTGAAACGGTTTCCCGCGACCTCGCGGCTGGCATTTATCGAATGTTCAGGCAATTCGGCGAGCGAATGGAAGGCGCCGACGGGACAGACCGTGCAACAGACGCATGGCCTGACGAGCACAAGCGAATGGACCGGCGTGGCATTGAAAACGGTCCTTCAAGAAGTCGGTGTGAAACCGGACGCGTCATGGATGTTGGCGGAAGGCAGCGATGCGGCGGCCATGGCACGGAGCCTTCCGCTCGCCCCCCTCATCGAGGAGGCGCTCCTCTGCTATGCGCAAAACGGCGAACCCCTCCGTCCTGAGCAAGGGTATCCGCTCCGCCTGCTTGTGCCGGGCTGGGAGGGGAATACATGCATCAAATGGTTACGCCGACTCAAGTTCGGCACAGCGCCCTTTATGACCCGCGAGGAAACGTCGCATTATACGGACTTAATGCCGGACGGCACGGCGCGCCAATTTACGATGGTCATGGAGGCGAAATCCGTGATTACGTCTCCATCGGGTGGACAGCGAGTACAGCCGGGATTTATCGACATCCGCGGTTTGGCGTGGAGCGGTCGAGGCCGTATCGCCCGGGTGGAGGTGAGCACGGATGGCGGAAGGTCCTGGCAACAGGCAGTCTTACAAGACCCCATTCTGCCGAAGTGCCATACACGATTCTGTTTGCCTTGGCGGTGGGATGGAAAGGATGTGATTCTGCAGAGTCGCTGTCTCGATGAAACGGGCTACGTGCAACCCAGTCGTACGGCATTGGTTGCCGTGCGTGGCCTGAACTCCGTCTACCACTATAATGCGATCCAGAGTTGGAAAATTGCGGCAGATGGAGAGGTGAGCAATGTGCATGCGTAACGTCATGATGATGGGACTGATCACCGTCCTAGGCGTGGGCATCCTCTGGAGTAGTGAGGCGGCCGATCAGCACGATCAAATGCATGGCTATGGATTGGGACGGCCCGCCACGGATTTAGAGATTCAACAGTGGAACATTGATGTCGCGCCGACGGGCGAGGGATTACCCCTCGGCCGCGGGACAGCCAAACAAGGTGCTGCGATCTTTGCCACCAAGTGTGCATCCTGCCATGGACCGACGGGTCAGGAAGGTCCGATGGACCGCCTGGTGGGAGGCGCCGGCACATTAGGCAGCCAGAAGCCTGTGAAAACAATTGGTAGTTACTGGCCCTATGCCACGACGCTCTTTGATTATGTGTACCGCGCCATGCCCTTTCCCGCTCCCCAAAGTCTCTCGTCGGACGAGGTGTACTCGGTGGTGGCATGGTTGCTCTACCAGAACGGCATTATTGCAGAGGACAGCGTCCTCGATGCCCATTCACTGGCCGGCATCCGCATGCCGAATCACAACGGGTTTGTTCCAGACCCCAGGCCGGATGTGCCAAGGAACTGAAACTGCAGCTGACGATGCCTGTGTTCCTTGGGCTGCTAAAAAGCATAGTGAAAAGCGTAGGGGAGTAGGCGGGTAAAGTAGGGGAATTCCGGGTAACGACGGGTAATTCCCCATGTGCGTTATTCGCCAGTGTTGACGCGATGTTTCGCGGCTTTTCAAAAGGGGTGAGACTGACCCCCGTGTGAAGGCTTCATAAGCCCATAGATATGCACGAATTACTCAGTGCCGTTCGATACAATTTGGCGCACTAGCTGGCAAGGATGATTTCTCGGCGCTCCGCACACGCAGGGGGTGATTGCTCCGCCTTTTAGAACTTGAGAAACATTTTAAAGGGATTAAAGAGACCCCGGCTTGCACAAGCACTGACTCAACAAGCCGCTCCTCCATCCTCCTTTAAGCCAACACCAACACGCGGGTTGCATACATACCGGTCCCTCTCGGGTTCCTGGTTAGGGGATGTGAGGCACGAACGCCAGGAACGCCAGCCGATCGAGGGATCAGCTCGACCGTTGCCCCCGTGAGGTTACTCGGCCGTTTGCTCACTTGAAATATTGCCCCAGCACCTGTGATTCCACCTCAAAACGTTTGCGTTCCAGCGTCTGCCGTTGAGTCCGGAGATCATCCATCGATTTGATGAAGTGCTGTTGTCGATTGGTCCACTGCGTCCCGATCGCGAGTTTCTCCCGCGGGTTCGCTTGTACTCGTTGTATCTGGTTCACCGAAAAAATTAGATGTTCACGCTGCAAAATCCACTGCTGCAGGTGCAGTTGCCAGCCCGAGAGGTCTAGCGCGCGCAACTCTTGCACTCTGGGATCTAAGACCGGAGGCATCTGCTGCAGGTCCGCAATATGGTGGTTGAGTTCATCAATGTTGCCATTCAGCTCGAGGATGCCCCGATGTAACATCTCTACTACGGGATCGCCTGACCGTCCCCCCTCCCTCTCCACGGTCGGTCCGCCACATCCAATGGCGGCCACCAAGCCCAGCCCGATCAATAGTGGCCGATACACATTCACAGATCATCCCTCCCATCTAACAGTTTGTTGGCTTCAAGCTCTAAGACCCTGAGTACCTGATTGCGAGGCCTTTCAGGGTAGTGACGCGGACGAAGTACCATACCGGTACGTATTGCTGATAACCCCACCCGGGTCCCCAAGGTCCATAGCTGTAGCCCCACGGTCCCCAATATCCGTAGGGACCCGGACCGTAGTAATAGGGCGCATAGTATCCCCATGGACTGTAGACTGGCTGATAGTCCACTCGTTGTTCGGTATGCGTGGACGGGAGGGAGAACACCACCGCGTGAGCGCCTAATTGAGCAGCTTTTTTGAGGATATGCCGTTGGAGTTTATCCACCGATGATGTGGAAGTCTCGCTCAGTTCAGCAATCCGGAGGTGTTCGGTGGTCGGTTCTTGGCTCAAGATCTCGACTTCACCTACAGGGCGAGGAGGAAATGTCTCGGAGGTCAACCGGAGCACATTCACATTGGAGCAGCCCGTGCATGCCCAGCCCAAAAGCAAAGCAATGAGGATTAGACGTCTTTTGGAACTCATTCTATCTATCGTACTGCGTCCGGAGACGTTCCCGCTACGGGGAGCGATAGAGTGTGAGATGTCAGTCCAAACAAAGAGGAGAGGATGTGGGCTGCGGTGTTTTCCCGTCCAAGAATATTTCTGATTGCCTGCGGCGACCATGGCGCGCCTGTCTTCGTAAGAACTCCTCGGGCAGTCAAGGTGGTGGCAATGCGTCCTCGGCCAAACCTGCGCTCCAGATGTGGGGTTACAAGGCCGATCTTCCCCTTGCCGTTACGAACTACAGGGTCACAATTCACAAGATATCGCGCGTCACCCCCTTCCGCCTCACGCTCTTCTTGCCTGTCCCGCTTTTCACGCCCGTCCCGCCTTACCCCCTCACCCCTTACGCCTCCCGTCTTCCCGCACTCAGCACTTCCCCAAACGGCTGAGATGATTTCGCTGTGAAAAACGAGTATTCTTCGTCACCACCTCTGCGTGAAACCGCAATGGATACGCACACCGTTTCTTCGTCGAGTGATCGGAGAGGAAGGCCCATGCGAAACGCCAGGGCGTCAGCATGGGAACATTGCTGTGTGTCACTCACCGTGGTGGGGTTCTTCTGTGCCGGCTGTGCCCTGAGTGAGCGCCCGGTCCAGATGTATGAAGGCGCGTTGCTTCCCAAAGAGCAGGTCGGTATCGTGCGCAGTGCATGCAAGACGGGGCCCGGGCTGACGATCATGATCGTGCGGCTTGACGACAAGGAGACCAGCAACGTCTGCGCGGATTTCGCCGTGCTGCCGGGTGACCACAATCTTGAGCTCAGCGCCAAGCGACTGGCTCCGAAAATTGATACGCCCATGATCAGGTCGGCGTCAGTGTTAGGCGCGCCTCCGTCTCCGATGGGTGCGACGCCGGATGATGAGTCATCGGTCATCTGGGCCTCGTCATCGCCGCTGCGCATCACCTGTACCGTCCAGGCAGGACAGGAAGTCACCATCGTCGGCAACGCAGGGGCAGGGCCTGACTGGGAAGCCCGATGTCAGGAGCGAGCACGGTAGGCATGGCAGGCAGATGTTCTACTCCGCTTCAGTGAGATCAACAAGGAGGCGCATACGATGGCGTCGGGAACGAACCTCGTACCCACCGTTCTACTGCCGGTGCTCCTGGCGGGCCTGTCCCTAGCCGGCTGTGTGAAGCATGTGCCGAAAGTCGCGATCCCGGAGAAGGATGCCTCTCCACCGAAACTCATCTGGGAAGTCTACAATCTGCAAACGAAGGAGACGAAGGGGATCGAGCAGGACGGCCAGTCCTTCGTCGTGGCCCCCGGCGACCTCTATGTCGTGACGCTCGCCGTCGAAGACCTCGAAAGCGGCGTGAAAGAGGTCTCCCTCACCGGCAACGCGGACTATAAATGTGAGCAGGGCGGAAAGGTCGAGGAGAAGAAATATCAGCTCGAACCGCAAACGCAGAAGGCCTCGCCAGATCTCGAAAACAAAGCCCCGGTCACGGCGTCGCTCACCTCCAGCGTCGATCAGAGCAAGCACGGATGCACGGAACACCAACGGTTCGGCGGCGGCACCATCTCGCTAACCGGAAAGGCGCAGAATTTCGTCAACGGTGGGGGAACGAAAACCCTGCGCATCAATTTGCAGCCCCGGCCCTCACCATAAATAAGCAGTTGCAGCCGTCGCGCCTCACCCCTCACCCCTCACCCCTTCCGACCATACCCCTTACTCCTAACTCCTTACGCCTCCCGCTCTTCGCTCTCGTCGCGCCTTCCGCCTCACGATCTCTGAAACTCAACAGATCCTCTATTATCCCACTCACAACTCCTTGCAAATGCTTCCATTTCATGAGCTCGTCCACTTGCTTTCACTCAATGTACACGGTATTTCTAGGCCGCCAAAATTGAAGTGCGCGCATGAATACACCGGCGCCGGCCGAAGGAATTGAACAGACCATCCGTATCATTCGCGGACATCGGGTATTGCTTGATGCTGACCTTGCAGGGCTGTATGGGGTTCAAACAAAAGTGCTGAACCAAGCGGTCAAGAGGAATAGAACCCGATTTCCTCTGGATTTCATGTTCCAACTGACGGTAGAGGAGACAACGTCTTTAAGGTCACAATTTGTGACCTTAAAAGGAAGGCGTGGACAGCACCGGAAATATCGACCGTTTGTGTTTACCGAGCAGGGAGTGGCCATGCTCTCTAGTGTGTTACATAGCGAGCGTGCGATCCAGGTGAACATTGCCATTATGAGAGCCTTTGTTCGTCTGCGGGGGATGATCAGCTCGAACAAGATTCTGGCCCGGCGGCTCGCTGAGCTTGAGAAGAAATACGACGCCCAGTTTCGAGTCGTATTTGAGGCGATCCGGGAGCTCATGGCAGAGCCTGAGTCGAAATCCCGCCGGATCGGCTTCAAGACCTGAGCGGAACCCGCCGCGCTCATAGCGATCAGCCATCAGCTCTCAGCCATCAGCACTCTCGTCTCAGCACTCCGCACATCTTATCCGTTCGCCTCCCGCCTCCCGCCTCACGTCTTCCCGCTCCTCTCGCTGGCCGACAACCCAGAACTCAAAACTTCCCAGGTGACTCAGAACCTCACGATCCCGTTGACTCTTACGTTCTAACTATTTGTTAATGCATCCATTTGTGGCACGCTGAAGTTGATTTCGTTCAATGAACAGGGTATCTCTGTGCCGCGAGGGGAACGTCATGACCGCCGCATTCCTTCCAGAACGAATTGAGAGAGCCATCCTCTTGCTACGGAGACACAGAATTATCCTCGACAGGGATTTGGCTGCAATGTACGGAGTCTCAACCAGGGACTTGAATAAAGCAGTTTCGAGGAATCTCGACAGATTTCCCGATGATTTTATGCTTCAGCTCACACGATCGGAATTCAACGATTTGAAGTTCCAATTTGGAACATCAAGTTGGGGAGGGACAAGGAAGTTACCCAGGGCCTTTACTGAACAAGGGATTGCCATGTTATCCAGTATTCTCCGCAGCAAACGGGCAATTCACGTGAATATTGCAATCATGAGAGCATTTGTGAAGCTGCGGGAGTTTGCGGCGAGCCATAAAGAGATGGCGGTGAAGTTGGAGCAACTTGAGCGGAGAGTTGGCGGGCACGATGGGCAGATTCGCTCCCTCTTCGAAGCCATCCGCCAACTCATGGAGCCCCCCACGCAGAAGTCTCGCCGCATCGGATTCAAGACCTGAGAGAAGTCAGGCAATCTGTCCTCCCCCTGCTCGCGGCGGGGCTCGACACGATGGCAGATATGACATAACATTCTTGAATGAACGGAAAGGTAGTGTGACCACGAGAAGGAGTCGTGAGAAAAGGGAAGAAGTCAAAGCTGGAAGCTGCAGGATGGGCGTGGGATCGGTGAAAGAATGTCTTGGCCTCTCGGAGGCTGACGTCGCAAAGGAGCCTCGTGAAAGAATTAGAAGTGAAGGCTCAAACGGTGTTCACGGGTCGGACGAATCCGATCACAGCATCGAACAAACCTGTCATGTGTATAGTGGATGGGTGCCTGTCCAAGGCGAGCAAGAGCTGCGAGATCACCGTCACAAGCATTGAGCCGATACCGGCCACCGAGACGCACCTCGTTCCGCTCTGCGACATTCACTCCCAGGCCGGTGACACGTTGAAGTGGGCATGGAGGCGAGCCGCCGATGCGGCGGCCTCTTCACGGCTGAAACTCGACGCGGTTTTTGCGTTAGATACCAAAGAAGATTGAAGAGGGGAGAAGGGAATGACAGACTCGAAAAATTCTCCGACTCCCACCGGGATAAACCCTCCCAAAGGACAAACGATCCGGGAATATCCCTCCTGCTCACGCCGAAATGTCACCGAGCAGCCGCCCACACAGTGTCCGTACTGTCTAGCCCCAGTCAAAGAACGACGTAGCACCACATCGCACGACTCACGCCCATCTCGCTAGTCGCGATCAGCTCTCAGCCATCATCTCTTTCCTCCTCACTTCTAACTCCTCATCCCTTACTCCTCACTCCTTCCGCCTCACCCCTCCCGCTTTTCGCTCTCGTCCCGCCTTTCCCGCTCGTCCTGCCAGTCCCGCTCGTCGCGTCTTACCCCTCACCCCTCCCGCCTCACGTCTTCCCGCCAGTCCACTCAGAGAATCGAAATACATCCATGCTGCATCGGTTTGGATGCCTTCGGCGGTGCCGTCAAGCAACGTAACGTATGGAGATCGTCGGAACCTGGAACCAATCGCGTTCCGTGAATAATCGCCGTCTTCTGTTCAACTATTTCAGCTCGCGCGGTCAATCTTCATCTGGCACAGATGTTGCGGTTACATCGTGGCAGTACGTTACAAACAGTTTACAAAGGATGTTTCACAATGGATCTCTTACTTATCTTCTCAGCTGGCCTGACCATAGCAGTAGTGTTGTTCGTTATGGAGGATCTCTGGGCCCAATGAGTCCAATCAGATGTCAACCTGTGCATGCAGCGCGTGGATCTGTTCTGCTGGCAAGATTTCAGACGACCGTCGTGAAATGGAGTTCAACACAAAAAGGAGCATGCCATGACTGAGTACAAATCAGATTTATTGTTTGGCGCGTTAACTGGAAATGGTCGCGTGCTCGTGGTCGATGATGAACCCTCTGTCAGGACCGTGGTGCGGATGATTCTGGAAAAGGCCGGGTATGACGTCCTGGAAGCGGAAGATGGGGAGAAAGCCATCGAAGCGATCAACACAGGAGAGAATCGATTAGTACTGGATGCTGTGATCTGTGACATCCGCATGCCGAAGATCAATGGCGTCCAAGCCATCAACTATTTTCAGACAGAGTACCCCCATGTCCCGCTCATTGTTCTCACAGCCTACCCGAGTACAAACATGGCAGTTTCCTTCATGGGGCATGGCGTGGTGGATTATTTGATCAAGCCAGTCGAAGCCGAGAATCTGAGGGCCGCCGTGGAGAAAGCGGTGGAACGACGACAGGTTACTCGAGTCTGACGCATCGTCCCTTCATGTCCCCCTTGGCCTCGGAGCGGAGAAGCCGTCGCTCTGTTCCGGAGGTCGGGGGGAAGGGTTCTCTCCGTCTACCCCCTGTCCTCGGTTCTGCATAAGGGAGGGCCGGTCTTTGGGTCGACGGATGAACCGGAAGCAGATCACGAAGATCGATCTCTTCGCCGTCCGAAAGTGACAAGAACAATTCCAGAACGACGAACTCCTGGCCAGACCTCAGGGTTCCCAGAGAAATGCCTCTCTAAATCGTGATATCTCGCATTCTGTCCACAAACAATTCTTTTTAACCCCTCATGATGATTGGGACAAAACCCTGAACAATCGACGTCCAGGAACCCGGAACCGACCAAGCATTTTGGACCGTCTGAAGACCATGACCAACATTCAGGGTGCACAAGGATTAACACAGGTCACATGCGTGTCCAGGGCTCTTGTTTGTCACGGCCTCTGTCACGGCTCCAATCCGAAAAGAGTCACGGTGAGTTTGTGCAACTGGTCAGCTACGTGGCTTGCCGTCCAAGGCACGATCCAAGTTGAACGCGGCGCTGATCAAGGCAAAATGCGTGAAGGCCTGCGGAAAGTTCCCGAGCGCTTCGCCGCTTCCCCCTATCTCTTCGGCGTACAGCCCCAGATGATTGGCGTGTCCCAACATCCGTTCAAACAACAGCCGGGCTTCCGTCAGTTTCGCACAATCGACTCGTCCTGCCCGGGTGAGCGCTTCCACCAGCCAAAACGAACACATGGTAAACGTGCCTTCTCGTCCTTTGAGCCCATCTTTCCCGGTCTCACTGTCGTAGCGATACACGAGGCCATCGGAAACCAATCCTCCCTCTTTCGGTGAGCGATTGATGGCGTGTAGCGTGCTCAGCATGCGCGGATCGCTGGGAGCCATAAAAAATACCATTGGCATGATGAGATTCGACGCGTCCAGCGAGTCGCCGTCGTAGTGCTGCACAAAGGCCTGGCGTTTCTGACTCCACCCCTTGGATATGATGTCTTCATAAATTTGGTCCCGGACCCGCTGCCATCGGTCGCGATCGGCCGGAAACGACCGTTTATCCGCCAGGCGAATTCCCCGGTCCATCGCCACCCAGCACATCAGTTTCGAATAGACAAAATGATGCCGGCCTCCTCGCACCTCCCAGATGCCTTCGTCCGGCTGTTCCCAATTGTCACAGAGCCAATCCAGGCCGCGCCGGAGACGGAGCCAGACGTCATAGCTGATGGGCATGACGTGTTTGTTGTACAGGTAGAGCGAATCGAGCAGCTCACCGAAAATATCGAGCTGCAATTGCGCATACGCGCCGTTGCCGATCCGGACGGGCCTGGAACCTCGATAGCCGTCCAGATGATCGAGAGTCTGCTCCGTGAGGTTGTGGCGACCGTCGATTCCGTAGACGATCTGCAATGTGCCAGCGGCCTTGACTTCACCGGCGCGCGCTTCCAGCCATTTCATGTAGGCCTGCGCTTCCTCCGTGAAGCCGATTCTCAATAAGCCGTACAGCGTAAAGGCGGCGTCGCGAATCCAGGTGTAGCGATAGTCCCAATTCCGTCCGCCGCCGATCGACTCGGGGAGGCTGCAGGTTGGCGAGGCGATAATCGCTCCGGTCGGTTCGAAGGTCATTAGTTTGAGCGTCAGCGCCGATCGGTACACGATTTCGCGCCACCGACCGAAGTAGGTGCACTTCGACAGCCACCGATGCCAGTAATGGACCGTGTGTTCGAATATCTCCTGCGTTTCGGTGTTTGAGGAGGACTGACGGCACTCCTCTCCGGGCTTCAGGGGACGCAGCACGAAGATGGCCTCCTCGCCTTCCTGAAGTACAAATGTCGCCTGGACACTCTCGCCGTCGCAAGAGAGCGGGACGGCCGTCGCCAGCCCCAGGCTCAGGACGGCCGACTTAAAGACGGCGCCATGTTCTACGATCGTCGCGTGATGCGGGAGCCGTGCATAATCAAACGCCGGACGGCAGCACATCCGAAAGGCCAGTGTCCCTCGCGTGACTCTGACACGCCGAATCAATTGATCCTGCCAGGGCGATTCACGAGGCAAGCCTGCCGGCATGAAATCTTCAAGCTCGCCGACGCCGTCCGGTGAGAGGAAGCGGGTCACCAACACATTCGTTTCCGGCCAATAGAACTGTTTCGTACGGATGTCGTCGTCGCGGGGACCGATCTCGAACCGGCCTCCCTTCTGGTCGTCCAGGATCGCGGCGAACACGCTCGGTGAATCGAACGACGGGACGCAGAACCAATCAATGGAGCCGTTGAGGCCGACGAGCGCGGCCGTCCGCATGTTGCCGATGATGCCGTAATTTTCAATGGGTTGATATGCCATTGCTGGGCCTCCTTCTCACCCGTGTGATTTTTCGGCCTTTGCGAACAAGTGGGGCAATGCGAAAACTATAATGCTAATGCTATAGGGGATCCATTGTGAAAGGTGACAATTTGTACTGCTGAAAAGTGAACAAGCCGTTCGTTTCCGTGTCCCGATGCCAGATACGGTTCCGATCGTACAAGAGCCACAGTGAGGCGATAACACAGGAGGAAATGGGAAGCAACAGCAGGCCACAAACCCCTTGATGGGCTTGGACCTGCTGGTGTATGGCGCAGCATACTATGACCTTGTGTTTCAACCGACGTCGTGTTCGTAAACTGCAGGTCGAGCAGGTCGAGAAATCTCAAACTGGAGAGTTCGCAAAGGATCCAGATCGGGGAGCCGAATGGATTCGTGTTGTGCTCGACTCCGCCTCACTCCAGCTCATTCCAACCAACTCCACCCAAAGTTCGAGTTTTGGCCAATCCTTGGCTGAACTTGGCCTAAGTGAATCTGAGCGGGCTGGAGGAGGATGGTGAAAACCCTTTCCTGGACCGCTGCTCCTACGACGAGACTATCCCTTCATCATCGGATTGAGGGACAGCGGAGGCGCAATTCATGAGCGTGAAGTTTTCAGGGGTTGGAGATTGGATTTCTTGGAAGTAGTGTGGACGTAGGAGTGGGTCATTTGCCGTTTCAGATACACTCTCACAGTCCATCTGTTTTCCGCGACATAGCCTTGTTCAGTGACCGACCTCATCACCGCCAACCCTCAGAACGTTTGTGCCCGTCCCGCTGAACTAATACGCGCTATTTTCGGGTTACCAGTATAAGAACGCTCATCTGGTCTCGTTTGTTTCTCTGGTTCATCCGATAACCTGGTGAACAATGCGATTCCCGAGGTTCCGCCGGGCGGATCGGTCCGGTTCAAGGGCGGCGGGACAAATCGGGAAAGCACATTGTATTGTCGATTATCGACACTGGCAGGGGCATGACACCGGAAAGTCGTGACAGTCTCTTCTCGTACCAGGCGAGCAGCTGAAAGGTCGGAGGCACGGGACTCGGAACCACGCTCATGAAAGACGTGGTCGATGCCCATGGCGGCACGATCAAGGTAGAACGCAGAGAAGGGCCGGGGTCCGCATTCCATATCACGCTATCTATGGACGGCCCCGCTCCTCAGGCTCCGGGGACAACTCAACCTTTCGCAGAAGTACTCCCGGCCTGGATCGGCAGTTGCTCGCCCTTATCCCAGCTTGGCGAGGATCCCCTTCATCTCGTCTTGAGAAAAAGCCCGCAAGGTCTGTGTGCGAGCGTTGCCCATGGCGCCGAAGGCTGCCAGGAACGCCGCCATGGACGCATCATCAGGTGCGTCGAAAATATCAATGACGTCGTAGCTCCCGAGCGTCCAGTAATACTCCTTCGCCGTCACACCGAACTTCTTGGCCATGTCTCGTATGGCATCCCCCCGCTTGATTGTGTCCTTGATGTTGCGAACGCCCTGTTCAGTGAAATTCACCAGAACGATATAGATGGCCATGACCAACCTCCTTCGCAGGGGTCGAGTTCACTGAAAAGACTACAGGTGATGCCACTGGTATTTGATTGACGCGGGGCTATGTGATCATTGTTCGAACACCTTGCTTGCAAAAGTGAGACAGCATGACCTAGCCTGGCATCTCATCCACTCTCGTATTTACTTTCCGGTAAACGTGGGAGGCCGCTTTTCTAAAAATGCGCGAATGCCTTCCTGATAGTCTTGGCTGTTGTAGACCACCCGTCGCAAGGACTGGATGCGTTCAAACATCAGTGGAGATAAATCATGTGCGTTCGCGAGGAGGTTCAATTCTTCTTTCATGACGGCAATGCTCAAGGGAGAATTCCGGACAATCTGCTTGGCGATTTCATAGGTATGGCGCTGTAACTCCTGCCGCGAAACGATGTGATTGACAATCCCAAGCCGTTCGGCTCGTTCCGCTTTCATCGGGGACCCGGTAAAAGCCATTTCTTTGACGATATGCAGGCTAATCGTGCTCATGAAGGTCAATAACCCCGATAAATTGTAGGGGACACCGAGTTTCGCCGGGGTAATGGCAAACGTCGTATCGTCTGCCGCAATGACGAGATCGCAGGCGAAGGCCACCTCGCAGGCTCCGCCCCACACGCTGCCTTCAATCATCGCAATAATTGGAGCCGGGTAATTCTCCACTTCCCGGATAAGGCGTCGCAGGGGATCGTCCCAACCCAGCGGATCACGGTGTCCTTGGGGAAGCTCACTCACGTCATGCCCGGCGGACCAGACCGTCGCGCCTTCCTGCGCGCGAAGAATAATGACCCGTAAATTCTGTTGTCGAAACGCCCCGAGCGCCTCGAGAATATCGGCGATGAGCGGCTGACTCAGCGCGTTCCGCTTCTGACCATGGTTGAGCATGATCGTTCCGATCGAATCTTCGATAGTCGTGATCACGTATGACATGACACCCTCTCCTCGGTGGAATCCGAATCAACTTAGTATCGGTTCGTATTCTCCAAACACATGTTCGAGCCTCTGACAGATCTCACCCATGGTCGCGTAAGCCCGGACCGCCTCAAGTATGGCCGGCATGAGATTGTCGTCCGTTTGAGCCGTTCGCTCAACGGCGTCGAGCGAGGCCTGTACCTTCTGTTCGCTACGGCTCCTCTTGACCATTCTGATCTCTTCAATTTGCTTTTGTTCTGTGTCTTCCGGCACGAGGAAAAGCTCCGGTTCAGGCTCGTGCTCTTCCCGGAACCTGTTGACTCCCACGATAACCCGGGCGCCGGTTTCGAGGGACTGTCCGTACTCATACGCAGCCTGTTCGATTTGGCGTTGGACGTAGCCCTGTTCAATCGCCTGGACCATGCCGCCGGACTGTTCAATGTCACGAATGTATTGTTCGGCTTCGGCCTCCAATCGGTCAGTAAGGCTCTCGATCAGATAACTTCCGCCGAGCGGATCGATGGTATTGGCGGCCCCGGACTCGTACGCCAGCACCTGCTGAGTGCGGAGTGCAAGGCGGACACTCTCCTCAGTGGGCAAGGCCAGAGCTTCATCCCGGCAATTGGTATGGAGCGATTGCGTCCCTCCCAATACGGCGGCCAGAGCCTGGATGGCCACCCGAACGACATTGTTCTCCGGCTGCTGGGCAGTGAGCGCCACGCCGCTCGTCTGCGTATGAAACCGCAGCATCATGCTTTTGGGATCTTTGGCATGAAAACGGTCTTTCAATACGCGAGCATAGAGGCGGCGCGCAGCCCGGAACTTCGCGATCTCTTCAAAGAGATCGGACTGTGCGGTGAAAAAGAACGTGAGGCGCGGTGCAAAGGCATCGACGTCGAGTCCCGCCTGGACGGCAATGTCGAGGTAACAGATGGCGTTGGCCAACGTGAAGCCGATCTCCTGGGCGGCCGTTGCCCCGGCTTCACGCATATGAAAGCCGCTGACGGAAATGCTGTTCCACTTGGGCAAGAATTTCGTGCAGTAGACAAACAGATCCCTGGTGAGGCGAAGGCTGGGCTGAGGAGGAAACCGATAGGTGCCACGGGCAATATATTCCTTCAACATATCGTTCTGTATCGTCCCTCCCAGGAGCTGAGCGGGCACGCCCTGCTGTTCGGCGATGACGAGATACATGGCCAGGAGGATGGCGGCGGTCGAATTGATCGTCATGCTGGTTGATACGCGTCCAACGGGGATGTCACGGAATAATGTCTCCATGTCGCGCAAGGTCGAGACCGCGACCCCGACTCTCCCCACTTCCCCGCTGACCAGAGGATCATCGCTGTCGTAACCGATTTGCGTGGGCAGATCAAAAGCAACGGACAGACCGGTCGAGCCTTGCTGCAGCAAATACTGGTATCGTCGATTGGTTTCCTCGGTCGTTCCGAAACCGGCATATTGGCGCATCGTCCATAGCCGCCCCCGGTACATGGTCGCCTGAATGCCGCGGGTAAATGGATACTGTCCCGGAAAGCCGACTCGTTCGAGATACGTGGCCTCGGAAGATGGCTGAGGCAGATAGAGAGGCTCCAAGGGCGCGCCTGATCCCGTCGTGACGGGACGGTCGGCTTCCGGCGCACGTTTCAAGGCAGGGGCGAGGACGTGTTTCTCCCA
>DATIFR010000150.1:0-16637 GCA_035455145.1 Nitrospira sp. | reverse complement strand
CACATCGTAGACACTGCCATGGCAGGGACATTTGAACTTCCGATCGGTGACATCCCAGTGATAGCCACATCCTAAATGAGTGCACATGGGAGAAAACACTGTCACCTGCCCGTCTGATTGCTTGACCGCCCAGACTGCCTTATGGGTCGTGAGTTCCAGATAACCATCATGAATGGTCGCGACATAGTCCAGTTGCTTGGGCTCGCCGGCCGTCAGTTGGTCCACCCCACCAACCTCCACCCATGGTTTATCACGCCGCTTGAGTGCAGGAGAGATCACGTAACCGAGTAATGGAACAGCGAGCCCCAGGCCGATGAATCCTGCCGCCGCCCTGGTAACCCATTGAAAGAATTTTCGGCGTGTGCCGACGGGAGTAGAGAATCCGGATGCGTGGGTTGGATCTGAATCTGGAGAAGACATCATAGCCCTCGATGAATGTCGTTCTACCTAGCCCGCATTATTCATGACGGTTCGTCGCGAGATCGCGCAGTCGCGTTGCGAGACGAGCGCGTGGAGCGGCGAGGAGTCGAAGCATACTTGAACAGTATGTTAAGGGCCTGAGCCGCGAGCCCTCTCGTCGGTATACCGCAAAGCCGCAAGCAGGCGTGTCGCCCCCGCGCTAGCGAGGTCGAGCGCCATGCGATTGATCTTGGCGCGAGAGGAAAGATACCTCAGTGTATTATTTGTTTGATCTCCATTTTTCTTGCAGAAGAAGCGCTCATGAATAATGCGGGCTAAGATCAGTTCCGGTCGCACTGTATCGAGTGCTCAGTGGCGAGTCAAGCGGGATCGGATCTGGAACGGTGACATTGCGTCGTGTAAGAATCTCACAATGTCTGCGTCACAATTTGCTAATTTTTGAGCACCTGGCTACAGTACACAGCCCGGAGGCTGGAACCGACATCTATACAAACAGGGAGGCAAATATGCGTCGTATCGCCAGTGTGTTGCTGATTGGCTTGCTCGTTGGGATTGGAGGCTGTGCCGCAACACAAGAAGCCAGTAAGGTGGAAAAGTCCGGATTTCTCGGAGACTATTCCATATTGAAGGAGGGTGAACGCAGTACGTTCAAGGAAGGGGCTCAAGATACAGCCTTGTGGGTCTACAAGAACCCTGCCGCGGATTGGCGTAAGTACAAGAAAATTCAACTTGACCCCGTGACAATTTGGATGAGTCAGAAGGACTCTCAGCTCAAGGATGTCCCGGTGGAAGACCGGCAGCGCCTGGCGGCGCTACTCTGGTCGAAGCTCGACGAACAACTCAGAAAAGATTACGAAATGACAAGTCAAGGTGGTCCGGACGTGATTCATATGCAAGCGGCCATTACGGAAGCGGGAGAATCGAACGCGGTACTGGATACGGTCACAAGCATTATCCCGCAGACCCGCCTGCTCACAGGGGCAAAGGGCATGGCGACCGGCGTATCAGGGTTCACAGGCAGTGCGAGTGCTGAATTGAAGGTGACGGATGGTGAGACTGGAACCCTCCTTCTTGCGGCGGTAGATCGGAGAGGCGGCACCAAGAGCCTGAGTGGCATGACCAGTTCTTGGCATGACGTGGAGGAGGCTTACCGTTTTTGGGCCGAGAAGACCCGCTACCGGCTATGCCAATTTCGCGGGGGGACGAACTGCGTCGAACCGAACCCTTGATGGAGCAGCGCGGTAAGACCTCCTTCAACCTGAGCGCAGTCCGGCCATCCTTGGTCGGACTGCAGCTCCCCTTCACACCCCAATGACATTGATCGATCGGACCGAACGACGAGCGATACACCCGCTCAAGGCACAACGTCTCTCCTTCCTCGCACGAACTTGACCCCTAAAATCTCGAATGTTAACCTCCCCGCCGTTTGAGTAATCCTGCACAGCCTTACGACCAGACTGAGAGAGAGGATTCTCCGTGAAGCTCGTCTCCATAGGCGTCGTCTGCATCTGTCTCTTGCTCTCCCTGTCCGCCTTCGCAGAGGAAAAACAAACGTCGAAGAAGCATGAGCTGACACAGGCTCCTGCCTTAAAACCGTGGACGGGAGACCTCGACGGGATGGTCAAGCGCCGCGTGATTCGCGCGCTGGTCTCGCCATCCCGCACGGCGTATTGGCTCAACGGCGCCCGACAGATCGGCGCAGAATACGAACTCCTCAAGGCCTTTGAAAACGAGCTCAATAACAATTACAAGACACAAGGCAAGCATATCCGTATCGTTGTGGCTATTATCCCGACAAGACACGACCAACTGATCTCAGGCCTGTTGGAAGGCCGCGGCGACATCGCAGCCGGCATCTTGACCGTGACACCGGAACGCCTGGAACAGGTCGATTTCGGAGAGCCGTTCTTCCGTGGCGTCAAGCAAATCGTGGTGACGGGACCGGCGTCTCCCGAGCTGGCCTCGATCGAAGATCTTTCAGGGAAGGAAGTGTTCGCCCGCAAGTCGTCGAGCTACTGGACTCATCTCGAACGTCTCAACGAGCGCTTCGCGAAAGAGCAGAAGCCGCCGGTCATCCTGAAAGCCGCGCCGGAGGATCTGCAGGATGATGATCTCCTGGAAATGGTGAATGCCGGACTTGTCAGCATCGTCGTCGTCAACCGGTATCAGGGGCTGTTGTGGGCGAAAGTCTTCAAGAAGCTCAAGCCCCGGGAAGACCTGGTGATCAACGAGGGAGGCGACATCGCCTGGATGTTCCGCAAAGACAGTCCGAAGCTGAAAGCGGAGATCGCGACATTCGCGAAGAACTACGGCATGAAATCCGACTTTGGAAAATCCCTGATCAAGAAATACGCCGCCAGTACACGGTTCGTGAAACCTGCTTCGTCAGCATCCGAAATCAAGAAGTTCGAACAGACGGTTGAATTCTTTCGCAAGTACGGCGCCCGGTATGACATGGATTATTTGTTGATGATGGCACAGGGTTACCAGGAGTCGCTGCTCGATCAGAACGCGAGAAGCGACGCCGGCGCGATCGGCGTGATGCAGCTCATGCCCGCCACCGGCAAGGAGATGGACACGGGCGACATCACCCAGGTTGAACCGAACATCCACGCCGGCGTCAAATACATCAGCCTGATGCGCAACCAGTTTTTCGCGGATCAGCCGATGGACATGCGCAACAAAACCCTGTTCGCGTTTGCAGCGTACAATGCCGGACCAGGTAAGGTTCTGAAGCTCCAGAAAGAGGCGGAAAAGCGCGGATTCGATCCCCACGTCTGGTTCAACAACGTTGAAATCATCGCCGCGCAGCGCATCGGGGAGGAGACGGTGATCTATGTCGCCAATATTTATAAGTACTACGTGGCCTACACGCTGATCGAGGAACAGCGGGCGCAGAAGGAAAAAGCGCGCAGCGAACTGTTACAGAACGCGCCAAAACAACCGTAACCCGCAAGAATTCCACGCGCGTGAAGCATGGCGACTCCACAGACCTGCGAGGCTGAAACCCTTCGCGGGTCAACAGGAGATAAGGCCGGCGCCTGCCGCCTCACCTCGATCGCCACATCCGCCGGCCCGCCGGAGAACACAAGCAGGCCTATGTCGGCACCCACTCGCGGCCTACCCCGCTTGCCCACCTGTATCAGGGGGTTTCGTCCCTACGATCGGATAAACGCCGGTCAGGCGCGCGATCAGAATGGCCACGTACATCACGCCGGTTATCATCTCTAGGATTGTCAGGAAGCGGGACTGGATCAACAGCGGAGTAATGTCGCCGAAACCAGCAGTCGATAGCGCAGTGAAGCTGAAATAGATCAGATCCCCCATGTTGAGAACCTTTGGCGTCCCTCCCAGCGCATAGGCGCCGGGATAGAAATACTGCAGCACGCCATACAGGAATCCCCACAGTATGGCAATGAGGATGTACGCGGCGATGGCACCGTAGAGCTTGTCGGCGGTAATAGTGTCTTTGCGCAGGACGTAATGCAGGAGCCTGGTGAGGGTAAGGCTATAAAACACCGCATTACAGCTCCAGGACAACGCGAAGTGCCCCGCATCGCCAGACTGTAACGCCAGAACCTGAAAGGTAAGCGTGGGCACAGCCAGAATGAACGAGAACAGTAATGAGAACCTGGAGCGTCCGACCGCCGCGACCGCGGTCATCAACATGGTGATGTTGATGACACCGATTATGAGACGACCGTGGACGGTCTCGCCCAGGAACGGCATCGAGACAAGTAGGATGAGCATCGCCAGGAACAGGAAGAAACAGCGGTTCTCGAGAATCTGCTCCCATCGCTGGTGAAGCGTGACAATTGGCATGACGTATGGTCGTCTCTAGCTTCCCGGTGAGCTTGGCCGAAGACTCCTAACCCAGAATTTCTCTCCTCATCGACCGGAGGGATTCGTCACCAAACCTCAGTGCAGCTGCCTGCACTGAGGTCCTTCGTAGTATCACCGGTCAGAGTGGCACGGAATATCCCAGGAATATCGCCATAGGCCGGCGTCAGTAGACCTCCGGGATAAACCGTCTCCCCTTCAACGACGCCTGATCGTCGTATTTGTACTTGTTGGATCGCTTGGGGATCTTGATCTTTTCCCGCGGCAGCTTTTTGTACGGAATCACCGACAACAGATGGGTGATGCAGTTGAGGCGCGCGCTTTTCTTGTTATCCGAGAGAACGATATGCCACGGTGCGTGCTTCGAATCGGTTGCCTCCAGCATCCGGTCGCGTGCGCGGGAGTACTCGTACCATTTCTCCCGTGACGGCAGGTCCATCGGACTGAGCTTCCACTGGCGCAACGGATCTTCGACGCGAGCCTCAAACCGCCGTTCCTGCTCCTTGTTGCTCACCTCGAGCCAGTACTTGATCAGGATGATCCCGGCCCTCGTGATATACCCCTCAATAATTGAGGCGTGCTCGAGGAAGCCTTCGTACTGTTCCTTGGTGCAGAAGCCCATGACATGTTCGACTCCGGCGCGGTTGTACCAGCTGCGGTCCCAGATGACGATTTCCCCTGCCGCCGGGAAGTGCGCCATGTACCGCTGCAGGTACATTTGGGTCTTCTCGCGGTCGTTGGGTGCCGGGAGCGCCACGAGACGGAAGATGCGGGGACTGACGCGCTCCGTGATGGCGCGAATCGTGCCGCCCTTCCCGGCCCCGTCGCGGCCCTCGAACACGACCATGATCCGCAGGCCCTTGTGTTTCACCCAGGCCTGAAGATGGCAAAGCTCGGCTTGAAGCCGCCGCAATTCCTTCTCGTATTCTTTGCGCTTCAGTTTTCCCTTGCCGTTTTCCTCTTGCCCGTCGTCTTTCGCCATCGTGTTGTCCCTCCTCTAGAGATGTCTTGCCTATTTCAGTTTCATTTTCGCCGGCCGAGTATAGCTGCATCTTCCCGCGGCGTACAGCGCGGCATTTCCCGCCCTCCTTACTCCTTACTTCTCACTCCTCCCTCGTCCTTGCAGTGAAAAGTAAGCAGTGAGGAGTAAGGAGATTAGAGCGATAGGGCCGCCATCAGAAATCTCCTGACTCCTCCCTATTCACTCCTCCCGCCTCCCGCCTCACGTTTCAATCCTCACTCACCCCGTCAGGTTCGCGAACAGCACCACCACAGAGCGCGATTCGGCCCGATAAGAATAACCGGGAATCGACGGCGCGGTCTGCCAGGGCACGATGTCGTGTGGTGAATCAAGGGCCGTATCGATCCATCGCTTCCATAAGATTGCCCTGTCGTTTTGCACCGGAGGCAGCTCGAAATCGAGCGGCTCCCAGTACGCGTTCAGGATCATATAGACAAGAAGCGGCTCCTTTCTCATCTCCACGCTGAACGCGATGCTGTGTGAATGCGGGCTCCAGTCCGGCTGCCCGAGTTTGACGCCATGCCATGCTTTGTTCGCCTGCTGAATCAGTTGGACCAGGCTCAGACGTTGGCGCTCATGCTCCACAGCCCGCAACATCCGTCGTTCGTTCAGCAACGTGACGAATCGGTGGACATCGGCGTGTTTACCGACCAGCCTCCAGTCGAACCAATTCAATTCGTTGTCGTGGCAGTAGGCGTTGTTGTTGCCACGTTGCGTGCGCCGTACCTCGTCGCCCATCAGAATCATGGGCATCCCAATGGAGAGAAGCGTCGCGGTGAGGAAATTCTTCACCTGTCGGTTGCGCAACTTCTCCACGTCAGGATCGTTCGTGGGACCTTCGACTCCGCAGTTCCAGCTTCGATTGTCGTTGGCACCGTCCCGGTTGTCTTCGCCGTTGGCGTCGTTGTGCTTCTCGTTGTAGGAGACGAGGTCGTTCAGTGTAAAGCCGTCGTGACAGGTTACGAAGTTGACGCTCTGCTCAGGTTCGCGTTGCTCGTGTCCGTAGATCTCCGGGCTGCCGATCATGCGGTCGGCAAAACGCGCCAGCGATCCCTCTTCCCCGCGGAAGAAACTTCGGGCATCGTCCCGGAACCGGCCGTTCCATTCCTTCCAACTGTCCCCAATGAAGCTGCCGACCTGGTAGAGCCCGGCCGCATCCCAAGCCTCGGCAATCAGCTTCGTGCCCGCAAGGGCCGGATCCGACTCGATGTCCCACAAGACGGGCGGGCTCGGCATCACGCAACCCGACACATCGCGGGCGAGAATAGACGCGAGATCGAACCGGAATCCGTCCACGTGCATCACCTCCACCCAATAGCGGAGACTGTCCACAATCATGCGCCGGACGATCGGATGGTTGGCGTTCAGCGTGTTTCCCGTGCCGGTATAGTTGGCATAGCGGGAACGGTCCTGCTCGAGGATGTAGTACGTGTTGTTGTCCAAGCCGCGGAAACTCAGCGTCGGCCCATGCTGATCGCCTTCCGCCGTGTGGTTGAACACCACGTCGAGAATGACCTCGATCCCGGTGCGATGCAGCGCCTTAACCATATCGCGAAACTCGTCCACAGGGCCGAGCGCGTCCTGTCGGGAACTATAGGCCGGGTGAGGCGCGAAGAACGAAATGGGCGCATAGCCCCAGTAGTTGATTCTCCCCGGCGGGCAGTCCTGAGAATCGAAATGGAACACCGGCAGCAGTTCAACCGCCGTGATTCCCAGTTCTTGGAGGTACGGTATCTTTTCAATCAAACCGGCATACGTACCGCGCATGTTCTCTGCGACGCCGGCACTGGGATGACGGGTGAAGCCGCGCACGTGCATTTCATAGACGATGGTCCGCGCCGAGGGCCGTCTGAGCGTCACATCGCCTTCCCAATCATACGTCGATGCGTCCACCACCACACTCTTCATCGCCGTCGCAGTGTTCTCCCCTCCTTCACTCGCCGCGTCACGACTGTATTTCTTTGGTACCACGACGCCACGACCGTAAGGATCGAGCAACACCTTGGTGGGATCAAACCGCAATCCGTTCGCTGGATCGAAGGGGCCATGAGCACGATACCCGTAAATCTGTCCAGGCCGAACCCCCGGCACAAACACATGCCAGTAGTGATAGGTGCGGTTAGATACGGGATCGACGCCGATGACACGTGCCGGCTTGGCATCGTCCAGCCGATCAAAGAACAGCAACTCAACACCGGTTGCCTCGCGCGAGTACAGGCTGAAGTTGACGCCGCCATGACAGTAGGTCGCGCCAAGCGGAGCACTATTTCCTGTTGTCTGCATGCTCAGCCTTCCCGTCGTCCACTCAGGTACAATTTTTACCCCTTCCTATGGTTTGGCCTCTCCGACGATCTCGGAGAGATCTTTCGGATACAGCACGATCTCGATCCGCCGGTTATCTGTCCGGCCGGCCTCCGTCTCGTTACCGGCCACAGGCCTGGTATCCGCAAAGCCGACAGCCTCAAGTCTCTCCCGATTGACGCCACCCCGATCGATGAAGAATCGCACGACATTCGTGGCACGCGCGGTGGACAGCTCCCAATTCGTGGGAAACTTCTCCTGGAGTTTCACACCGATCGGCACGTTGTCGGTATGTCCCTCGATGCGGATTTGTTTATCGGTCACATTCTTGAGGACATCGCTAACTTGCGTGAGCACTTTCAGTCCGGCCGGCTTCACCTGAGCCTGACCGGAATTGAACAGCACCTTTTCGACCATATTGATCGTCAGCCGATCGCGCACCTGCTTGATCGTGATATCACCACGTTCGATTTCAGCTTGCAGTGACTTCGTTAACTCCTGCTGAGTCTTGGTCAGCCGGTCAATCTCGGCTTGCTTGGCGGCCCGCTCCTTCTCGAGGCGTTCCTTCTCAGCGGCCAGTCGTTCCTTTTCCGCCGCCAGGGTCTCTCCACCTTGAGTCAATTTCCCAAGCTCGATGTCGCGTTGCGAGAGACGTTGCTCGAGATCCTTGGCGCGAGAGGCGTCGGTTTCGAGTTCGCCCATCCGTTTCTGCAACTTGGCCAGTTCATCCGTCGCGCCCGTGGCTCTCGCGATCAGGAGTTGCTTGTCGTTTTGGAGCGCCGCGACAGTATCCTGTTCGGCCTTCAACTTCGTTTCGAGATCCTGCTTGGTGGCATCGTAATTCTTTTGGAGAGCATCCAGCTTGTCTTGCAGCTGTTCGCGTTCCCGGCGAAGCTCCCCGTTCAACCGCTCCATCCCCGATGATTCGGCCCGGATCTTTCGTACATCTTGTTCCATGTCATTCCGGCTGGCCAGGGTCGTATCCAGACTGCTTCTGGCTTTATCGAGCTCTCGTTGGAGCTTCGCAGAGGCTGTTTGCGAGTTAAGTAGATCGTTGGAGAGTTGGCTTTTGTCCGCTTCCAACGCCGCGATCTGGGCTGCCGACTGTTTCTTAAAACTGTCGAAGTCTGCCGCCATCTTCGAAGAGGCCTTCTGCGCCTGGTCGAGCTCCGTCAGGGTCGCCTCATGCGTGCTTTTCGTAACGCATCCCGCCAGCATTGTCCCGCATAGGATGATGACCCCCAACATTTGCGCGTTCATGAGCTTCCTCCTTAGATGTTCGATCGACCAAGCGCCCGGCTAACCGGAGTCGAACATACCCAGAACGTCAGCCGGCCAGCATCTGTCATAGCCGACAATCACACTACCGCGACCAGAGCCCGAGTGCTGGCCGCGAGGATCTGTATCGATGGTTGCACAGCCTGTGCCGTTATACCCCTCTGAAACAAATCGAAACCGTTATGTGAAAAACAACGAGCTTTCGCATCCGTCCGGGAGTCGATCTCGAAGCAAAGACTGTTTATTGGGGCGTTTCGGGACAATTTCTTTCGGATAGTCTGGTGACTAATGCAACAACCGGTGGGGACTTCTTCGAGATTCGGTCGACTACCGGGATCGCAGTCGCTCGTTGCGGACAACGAGATTCACCCTTCCTTGCTCCACGCTCAATACGGCTCAATCAGCAATGTCGCGACACTGACCTTTCCCCCAAGGTGACTTTCAACCCGCTCATCGTTACAATGGCCGCGTTTTTCCAGGGTCGGTTTCGCAGCGGGATGCTCGCGACCGCATTGATCAGGTTGTACGGAGAAGATGTGAAAACAACTCGGCTCCAGCATGCCAGTTAGCGCGGTTGCCAGGATCCTGTTTCCCGCCGCAGTCCTGTTCGCTGTCGTGTGGGCTGTGTCGCCCGCCGCAGCGGGCGACACGCTTGGACAGATCAAGGCCCGAGGAACGTTACACTGCGGAGTGAATCAGGCAAAGCCCGGCTTCTCGACAAAAGACGCATCGGGACAGTGGTCCGGCATGGAAGTGGATTTTTGTCGCGCGGTGGCCGCTGCTGTCTTTGGCGATCCCAAGAAAGTAACCTTCGTCCCGCTTCGAGCCTCGGAGCGGTTCCCCGCACTCAAGTCCAGCGTCATTGACCTCCTGGCACGCGCCACCGCATGGACACTGAGTCGCGAGGCAAGCCTAAAACTGCGCTTCCCCGGGATTTTGTTCTACGATGCTCAGGCCTTGATGGTGCCGGCGGCTGAAGGCATAAAATCAGTGAAGCAGCTCGATGGCGCAACCATATGCGTCGAGAAGGGCACCACGCACGAGCGCAACCTCACCGATCACTTCACTGCCCAGGGCCTCAGGGTGAAGCCCCTCGTCATCGACTCCCCGACTGAAGTGGCCGACGCTTTATTCTCCGGCCGCTGCAAGGCCTATACGTCGGACATCTCCGATCTCGCCGGCGCGCGGTTACGCGCGCCGGCCGGGCAGACCTTCGACATCCTTCCGGAACACCTTTCGAAAGAACCGCTCGGGCCGGTGGTGCGAAGCGGCGACGACGAGTGGCTGACGCTGGTCCGCTGGGTCCTCTTTGGGCTCATTGCCGCCGAGGAGAACGGCATTACGCGCGACAACATACGCGAGATCCGCGAAACCACGCGGCACCCGGCCGCACGACGGGCGCTGGGAGCTGACGGCGGGTTCGGCCCAATGCTCGGGACAGACCAGGACTGGGCGCTTCACGCTGTGGAGAGTGTCGGTAACTACGGCGAGATATTCGAACGGAACCTCGGAGTCCATAGCCCGCTCCACCTCGATCGAGGCCTGAATCGGCTCTGGACGCATGGCGGGCTGATGTATGCCCCGCCTGTCCGTTAACAGGATGCTGAAAAAGTCCGCCAGCTTCGTTCTCGGGTCGCTCAGAGGCTCAACGTACGGAGAAGGCCGCTTGAGGCAAAGTAACTATCCGCTCGCATGTGATCGAAGCGAGCGGACCAAGCGAAGCTTGGTATGTGCCTCCTCGCCTCTTCGCTCGCTGCGGCCTTGCTGAACGGCCTTTTTGAGCATCCTGCAAGGTGTGTTCTTGTTATCTCTGACGCGCGAACGAGCGAAGTTCTGGCATACCCACATAGTTTTTCCGCAGCCTGTTAAGCGACGGGAGTCCGCGCATGAGCGAACTGCAGATCTATATCACGATGGCAGTGTTCGGTGCAGTGATCCTGGCGATTGCGTTCGATGTCATCGACATGGCAGTCGCCACCCTGCTCGGCGTGAGTGTGTTGTTCGGGTTTAACATTCTCGCCGAGGACGACGTCATCGCAGCCATGAGGACCGCCGGAGGGCCACTGTCGCTCTTGTTCGGCGGCATGGTGGTCGCGCGCACCCTCGCCAGTACAGGCATCTTTGACCGTATCGGCGCAAGCTATCTCCACGCGACAAAAGGCAGCGGCAAGCGGTTTCTGCTGTTGTTGGTCGCACTGGTCGCGCCGTTGTGCGCGTTTCTCCCCAACGCGACAACAGTGATCCTCCTGGCACCGATCATCATCCGCGTCGCGACGGCGCTTGAAGTGGACTTCGTGGGACCCATGGTGCTTACCGCCATGGTCAGTAATTCAGCCGGACTCCTGACACTCGTCGGAGACCCGGCCACATTCCTCGTCGGCAGTTCGATCGGCATGAGCTTCGGGCAGTATCTGCACAAGGTGAGCCTTGGCGGACTTCTTTCGCTGTTGGTTCTCATTCCCCTTCTGCCGCTCCTCATGCCCGATCTGTGGCGCTTGCAGAGGCAGCTGCCCCCGCAAGTGACTGAGAAACGGTTCCAGCGGCGGTGGTTCGCCCTGCTGGCATTTGCGGTATTGGCGATCATGATCGGATTGTTTTTGTTCGGGGAAGATTTGCCCGACCCCATCGGTCCACCGGCAGTGGCAATCATCTCTGCTTCGCTGGCCTTGCTCGTCATCTATGGTGCCAAGATTGAACCGATCGACAACGTGCTCCGCGATATCGACTGGAAGACGCTGGTATTCCTCGGCTGCATCTTCTTCCTGGTGCAGGCTATTACGAAAACCGGGCTGCTGCAGAGCTTCTCGCTCAAACTGTACGATTGGTTCGGCACGGAGTTCTGGCTCGCTGCGTTGGCGCTGATCGCGGGGATCGGGCTGCTGTCGAGCCTGCTGGCGAATATCCCGGTAGTGGCAGCCTCGATCTTCATGGTCAAAGGCTACCTGGTGGCGGTCGAGGCGGTGCCCGAGGCGGCGCTCGGAGCCTCCTTCACCGACTGGCCCGTTGCTATCATTCCCGTGTTTGTCGCCATGATGTTCGGGGCGACGCTCGGCGGCAACGCAACGCTCATTGGTGCCTCTGCCAACATCGTCAGCGTAGGCATCTGCGCGCGCAACGGGAAACCGGTCACGTTCATCACGTGGTTGCGGTACGGCCTGCCAATCACGGCCTGCCAGCTCGCGGTGTCCGCTCTCTACGTGCTGGTCCTCTTCTACTTCATGCGATGAGCGTGACGTATGGAGGCGACCGGAACAGAGCGGTCGCGCGCCTTCCGCACATTCGGCATCATCGCCCTTGTGGTGAAGGTGTTCGACGAGCGAACAGCAACACGATAACCCAGACGATAATGGTTGTTCCGAAACGCTCGTTTGTTAGTTGCGGGTGACCTTGCGGGGAAAGGAAATAGCCGATCTAAATCAGGAAAGTGCAGACGATCGCGAGGCCGTGAACATGATACCGTGGCGAATACGTCTGCAGGAACAGAAACGGCACGCCATACAACAGCCAGACTGGTATCCCCAAGGGAGTGACCAGATCAAGAGCGAACACTGCCACCAGGAACAGTCCGCTGATGGCTATTCTTCTCACGCCCATATCGCGTAGGACATCCATGCCTATCGCTTCCTCCTCATGGCACTTCCCAAGAAAGGCCTGACCGTCGTCGCACTGGCCGATGGTGCCACATGGTTCGCAACAGCCGGACGCGCCTGTTGATTTGATACAGCGAAGGAGACAGTAGCTCGTGCCTGTCAGTGCTCGCGGCGGGCGAAGTAGAAATATGCGGCCACGCTGATAAAATTCGTCGTCACTGCGACAATATTCCAAAGGACAACGGGTCGTGAAACGATCAACAACCCATACCAGACCCATAGGATTTGGAACGCGCCCATAATCGCAGCCATCCGCGGATTCATGCCTTTACTCGACCTCCGCTTGAGCATCGCGATCAAATCCGGCAGGGCGGCAAAGGTCGTTCCGAAGCCTGCCACAAAGCCGACGACGTCAGATCTTCGTAAGCTCGAGTGTATAAGACTCTCCGCATCCTGAGCTAATTCCGCGCAGCCCGCGAGGATCATCACGCAGAAGAAGAAACCAAGCCACTGAAGTCTCTTGGAAGGAACCATGTTTGCCTCCGCGTTATGCGACTCAGGTCCCGCTGCTCACCGTGAACACATGATAGCCCCATGGCTCCAGGTCTACATACAAGCCCCATGCATGAAGCTCGTCACCCGCTCGATCATAGACCGTCCCCTGCACCGGATCGTTCAAGCGCCAGGAACGGCCGGCGAGATCACCCCATGGCAATTTGACCTGCGCCTGTGAACGAACCCCTGAAAGATTGACGACGATCAAGTGGCGGTCTGCCCCTTTTTGCCAGCACCAGGCAACCACATTCAGGAAGCTGTCATTGTCCGGCCAGCCGGTCCGTTCGCACAGTGTCCACTCCCCGTCCCTGACAGCTGCACTGCGGAGCGTTTGAAGGAGGGAGTTGTAGAACTCCTGAAGACTCCGGTCCGTGATTTCATCGGGACGGCGGCGCAGGAACACCGGGAGTCTCACGCGGCGTCCCTCGAATTGCCCTTCGTGAAACAGTCTGGCGCCAGGCAGGGTGGCGAACGTCACCGCCGCAGCCTGCGCCTGCTTATCCGCAAACGTCGCAGCGGCGCGCGGTTCGTCGTGGTTCTCGATGAAGCGAACCAGTTTCTCCTGGTAGGGCAGATCGGCACAGAGATGCAGTCGTACACTCTCGGCCTGGCCATGCTCAAGACGGTCATAGAGTCGCTTGTCGTAGCAGTAATCAAACCCCTGTTGCTGAAGCTCCCATTCCTTGTCCCAGTAGGCCTCAGCCATGAAGAGGACATCGGGATGACGCTTCCGCACACCCTGGATCACCTCCGACCAGTATTCTCGCGCCGGACGCGGCCCGGCGCGTGGCCCCCACGTGCTCTCGAAGATAGGCGTCATGAGCAGCATCGCCATATCGCACCGCATGCCATCGCATTGCCCGGCAATAGATCCCACGGTTTCGATGATCGCCTTGCGCAATCCCGGATGAAACCCGTTGAGCTGCGCCACGTCAGGCCAGGGCGCAAAGTAGGGATCTCTCCCCAGGGCCAGGACCTTGCCACCGGCCTGAAAATACTCGCCCGGCTTCTGTGCCATATCGTCGCTGCTGCCCTGGATGAAATAATCCGGATGCTCCGTGACCCAGGGATGATCAGGCGCCACGTGGTTGGGGACGAAATCCAGGATCAGTCGCATGCCTCCCTTGGCCAGCTTCTTTCTGGCAGCGGCAAGCCCCTCCGGTCCTCCCAGGGACTGATCCACGACATAGCGCCGCACGCAATAGGGGGAACCGACATTGTCCTCCGGCACAAAGTCCGGGAGGGCGTGGCGGAAATCCGTAAGCAGCCCCTCGTTCTTCATCGAAATGGCGGTGCCGGCAGGACTCCGTTCCCACACACCCATGAGCCAGACCGCATCAAATCCATATGCGGCAATGGCATCCCAATCCTCATCGGGAACCGTGGCGAGAGCCACAGGCCTCCGGTGCTTCCGGCTCAACTCACTCAGCCAGACCCAGGTGTTGATCTCGTAGATGACAGGATATTTGCGCCAGGCCTTCATGCGCCGCGTTTCTTGAACATGGCCCGCTTGCCCCCCTCCAGGGCCTGCTTGGCGTCGATGGACCCGTAGAGCTGGATGAGTTTCGCCACGCACCCGGTCCAGCCGGTCTGGTGGCTCGCGCCAAGTCCCGCCCCATTGTCGCCGTGGAAGTATTCATAGAACAGGATGTGGTCGCGCCAGTGGGGATCGGACTGGAACTTTTCCGCACCTCCATACACAGGACGTTTGCCGCGCCCGTCCCGCAGAAAGATCCGGTTCAGCCGATCCGTGATGTCCTTGGAAACCTCGAAGAGGTTCATCATCTTGCCGGACCCGGTGGGGCATTCAATTTTAAAACTGTCGCCGTAATAGAGATAGAAATTCAGAAGCGCCCGGATGATCATGACGTTCACCGGCATCCAGACCGGTCCTCGCCAGTTTGAGTTGCCGCCGAACATGCCGGTATTGGATTCCGCCGGTAGATAATCCACACGGTACTCCTGGCCTCCGACATGCATGATATACGGATGCTGCTCGTGGAACTTCGAGAGTGAGCGTATGCCGTAGGGGCTCAGGAACTCGTTCTCGTCGAGCATCTTCGAAAGGATCCGCCGGAGCCGATCCGGATTGAGCAGAGCGATGATTCCCCGCTCTGCCACCCCCAGATGCTTGGGGCCCGTGGGGTGGATAGATTTAAACAGTTCAGGCATCTGGAACGCGCGAGCTTGAAGCGCGGCCATTGTCTCCGGAATGATTTCGCGCTGCCACGGCTCGGTCACGGTGGTGGCGCACAGGGGCAGGAGCCCCACCATCGAGCGTACCTTGAGCCGCTGAGTACCGCCGTCCGGCAGCCGCAGCAGATCATAGTAGAAGCCGTCCTCCTCGTCCCACATGCCGTCCGGCCCGGGCTTATTCATGGCCCCGGCGATATAGAGGAGGTGCTCCAGGAACTTAGTCACCATGTCTTCGTAGGTGGGATCGTGGCCCGTCAGCTCCACCGCCAGCTCCATCATATTCTGGCTGAACAGAGCCATCCAGGCTGTGCCGTCCGCCTGCTCCAGGTGGCCGCCGGTTGGCAGCGGGGCGCTCCGGTCGAAGACGCCGATGTTGTCGAGGCCGAGGAATCCTCCCTCGAACACGTTCTTGCCGAACCGGTCCTTGCGGTTTACCCACCAGGTGAAGTTCAGCAGGAGCTTGTGAAAGGCCGCTCGGAGGAACTCCACGTCCGTCTCGCCGCGCAAGGCCTGCTCGGTGCGGTGGAGGAAGAGGGTCGCAAAGGCGTGGACCGGCGGGTTCACGTCACTGAAGTTCCATTCATAGGCGGGAACCTGCCCGTTGGGGTGTAGGTAGCGCCCGTGCAGCATCAAGTGCATCTGCTGCTTCGCGAAGTCCGGGTCGACGATCGAGAGCGGCAGCGTGTGGAAGGCCAGGTCCCAGGCCGCGTACCAGGGGTATTCCCACTTGTCGGGCATCGAGATGATGTCCTCATTGATCATGTGGAACCACTCCGAGTTCCGGGCGTTCTGATATCCGGCATGGAGGGGGTTGGAGTGGTGCTCCTCCAGCCAGCGATCGCCATCGAAGTAATAGTACTGCTTGGACCAGAGCATGCCGGCAATGGCCTGACGCATCACGTTGGCTGCGTCCGGGGAGACGGACGGCGGGGTGACGGAACGGTAGAACTCGTCTGCCTCCTTGAGGCGGACCGCGACCGTCTCAGCAAACGCGGGCCCGAAGGGGGCGGCAACCCCTTTCTTGTTCTTGCCCTGTTCGACGGGACCTTGGCTAGTAAGGCGCACGCGCACGATCATCGACTTGCCCGAGCCCACCATCTGCCGGTAATGCGCCGAGGCCTTGGTCCCCTCATGGGCGGGGTTCACGGCCGCCTGGCGGCCCTGCACCACATAGTCATTGATCCCGTCTTTGACGTAGGGGGTGGGGTTCGAGAATTGAGGAAAGAGCCGGGCATTGTTCGTTTCGTTCTCGGCAAAGAGCAGCGGCACGTCGCCTTCGCAATACAGATGGTACGTGCCCAGCGTACGATGCTGCGCCGCTATTGCACTCGTGCCGGCTGGTCCCTGGATCTTTTTAAGGGTCGGTTTCTGAGCAGGTCCGGCAATCCATTTTGCCCAGTCGTTCCGGAACCACAGAGTCGGCAAGAGGTGGAGCT
>DATIFR010000149.1:0-15102 GCA_035455145.1 Nitrospira sp. | reverse complement strand
TTTGTACTGCAGCGGCGAATCGTCTTCGGCATAGAGCAGATTCACCACTTTCGCGGCGAACTTCTTCTCCGGCGTCTCCCATGAAACCTTTTCGTACAGGTCAACGAGATGCGAACGATTGATTCTCGTATGCGTGCTGTTGATGATGACGAACATCTCGGTGGCAAAATCCCCGCTCCGGCCGTCAAACAGGACGCAGGGCACTTCGATGTTGGCGATTTGATCCGGGTGCTTGGCTCGAAAAAAGTGCAGCCCCGCCAGCCGGTGCTGTCCATCGATGACAAGATACTTTCCCTTCGGCTCGCTCAAATGGCCGATGGATTCGGACTCCCCCGCCCGCTGAAAACGCAAGGTCTCATCCGTAAAGATCAACACCGTCCCCGGGATCATCGGCTGTGCCACGACCGTTTCATAGAAATTCACGATCTGTTTGATTTTTTGCCGGTTCAGGAGGCGCTGAAACCCTTTTTCGCTGCGCTCGATACCCGCGATGAACTGCGCCACTTCGTCGTGTTCGGAAATCTTTCCCTGAGCAATTTCTTCGCCTTCAAAAAAATACCGGCTCGTGAAGCGAACCTTCTCCAACAGATCGACCGCATTGTAGGCAACGAAGTAAAAGGTCCCTTCCTTTTGACGAATCCGGGTCGCAAGCATGAGTGCCTCCCCTATGACGAAACGACTGCTCGGAAGATTCTACGCACTCATGCCGGTAGCCGCAAGCGCGGGGCCTGTGTTACCATCCGCGGCATGACTATGCTCATCTTGCGCGCTGTCGTTTGCCTGTTGCCGCTTATCGGCCTGATGATGTATCAACCCTCAGAGGCCGGCGCCCAGGCCCCGTCGGATTTTCCGGCCACGACGGAGCAATCCTGCAGTTTCGGCATGGCGAAGGGAGAACCCTCTCAGCATTGCCAGGTTCCGATCCCTGCCGGCTGCCTCGTCGCCAACACACCGGGAACCAACAAGCCCTGGACGACGATTTCCAAAGGTGGCAAGACGTTTTGCCGGTTTGACGAAAAAGCAACGGACTGGAAAACCAAGATCACCGGCACCTGCGGCCGCTGCAGCACTGGACATTGTTCGGTTCAGTTCATTGTCCGATTCGACTGCAACCCCCATTAGCGGATGCTGTGCGAGCCTGGTTATGCGGCCTTTCCATCTTGTTTCCGATCTATACTGTTCCTTTGAAACCTACTAGCCATGTCGCTCGCGGAAGCGATTAAGCGGGAAGCCCGCGCACTGGGCTTCAGTGCCGTCGGCATCTGCCGAATCACCGACTGCACTCCTCCTTCGACAGACAAGAGCGACACGGATTCTCTGCCCCGACGTCTTTACCTTCGCCTCCAAGAATGGCTCCGGCGTGGTTACCACGGCACGATGGCCTGGATAGCCCGCGAGCCGTCGCGGCGCACAGATCCACGGCTGGTACTGCCTGGCTGCCGATCGCTCATTTCGGTCGGGATGAACTACGACACGGGGCATCGGCCAACAGAAGGTCCCGGATACGGCCGCGTGGCTCGGTATGCCTGGGGGAAAGATTACCATCAGGTGCTTGGCGATCGGCTGAAACAATTGGAAGCCCGCATTCTAGATCTGGCGCCGGGAAACCTGACGCGATCCTACGTCGACACAGGACCGATTATGGAAAAAGCCTGGGCCCAGGAGGCGGGTCTCGGCTGGATCGGGAAACACTCCAACCTCGTGTCTTCCGAATGGGGTTCGTGGCTGCTGTTGGGAGAAATTCTCACGACACTGGACCTGCCGCCTGACCAGCCGGGCACAGATCTTTGCGGAAGCTGCTCCCTCTGTATTCAGGCCTGTCCAAGCGGCGCCATCGTCGAGCCCTACGTCGTCGACGCCAACCGCTGCATCTCCTATCTGACAATCGAATTTCGTGGAACTCGGGAAGAGATTCCGGATGAACTGCCTTCCCAGATGGGCCATCACATCTTTGGATGCGACGATTGCCTCGACATCTGCCCGTTCAACTTGCGCGCAGACCATACAAGCGAACCCGCCTTCGCACCAAGCGGTCTGACCCAAGCTCCTCGCCTTGACGAGTTGCTCAACATGGACGAGCGGAGCTTCCACACAACCTTCAAGGACAGCCCGATTCGTCGTGCCAAATACACAGGTTTTCAGCGAAATCTCCGCATCGCCCGACAGAATCAATCCTAGGCCCTCCATCTCAGCACTCACCATTGACTCCTCAGCCCTTCTTCTCCCCCTTTTCTTCTCGCCACAAAGAGGAGTAGGCTAATTGAGTTATTCGGTGGTTAGCAGGAAGCTAGAAAAAGGACCACTCCTATGCATCCTCCGATCATCGCTCTGATCTCAGCCGACCTTTCCACAGGACCGCTCCTCGAACAGGCCTTCTCGAACCCCAACACCACCCTCGTGACAGCAGCGACCACCGACGAGGGCCTTCGCTTGATCAGAACACGGCATGATCTTTCTTTGATCGTCTGTGACAACGGTGCAGGGCAGATTGCTCGCGAGCTCGTGCTGGCTCAGGCAAGGCAGAAGGCACGGCCTGTCCCGATCATCGTGCTGGGAAAAGAGGACTCGGCCAAAGCCGCCGTCGAGGCCATGCATCAAGGAGCCACCAACTATCTCCCCAAACCCCTTATGGTCGAGGTCCTTCGTCGGGCGCTTCAACAGGCCGAAGCCTACTACGCTACGAGCGAGCCGCCGGTCCGTGAGCATCCACAGGGGTTCGATCGAATCGTCAGCGTCTCGCCGCAAATGCGCTTGGTCAAACACCTGGCGGAAGAAGTCGCATTGACTGATGCCACCGTGCTGATTACCGGCGAGAGCGGAACCGGGAAAGAACTCTTTTCGCAAGCCATCCACGCGACAAGCCCTCGCGCAAAAGCCCCCTTTATCGCACTGAACTGCGCCGGCATTCCCGAGCATCTCCTGGAATCGGAGCTCTTCGGCTACCAACGCGGGGCCTTTACCGATGCCACGCAGAACAAACCAGGCCGCTTTCAGCTCGCTGAGGGCGGCACCTTATTTCTGGACGAGATCGGCGAGATGAGCTTGACCGCTCAGGCAAAACTCCTGCGTGTGCTGGAAGACCATGTCGTCGATCCGCTCGGCGGCACACAGAGCCAGAAGGTCAACATCCGCGTGATCGCGGCGACGAACGAAGACCTGCCGGCAAACATCAAGGCCGGGCGATTCCGCCTCGACCTCTTCTATCGTTTGAACGTTTATCAACTCCGCATTCCACCGCTTCGTGAACGATTGGATGATATCGAACCCCTGGTCATGTCGTTCTTGGATTTTGCCCGGCGGGCGCATGGCTGCCGGATCAGCGGCATAACCCCGGCTGCCTTGACCCTGTTGCAGCGCTACGACTGGCCCGGCAATGTGCGGGAGCTTCACAATGTGGTGGAGGGACTGACCATTACCTGCAAAGACGAGACAATTCGCCCGGAGCATTTGGCAACCTCATTCCGGGCAGGGCAACAGTCTGCGCTCAGTAACTCGGCGGAAAAACCGTCGCTCCTCTCCTTCGGCCTGTCGTTTCAAGACATGGAAAAGACACTGCTCGAAGAAGCGCTCCGAAAAGCGGCAGGAAACGTCTCAGAAGCAAGCCGCCTGCTCAAGATTACCCGCAATACGCTCCGCTACCGCATGGCAAAGTACCACATCCAGTAGACCGACTCGGCTACCGAACCGTGACAATCGTTACACCATCGCCCCCCTCGGCTCGATCGCCAGGGCGTGCGCTGGCGACATAAGGGGAGCTCTTCAAATATTCGCGGAGCGCGGCTTTCAATTTTCCGGTTCCGTGACCGTGAATAATGCGCAGTGCGGGCGTCGCTTCGAGTGTGGCGCGATCCAGTGCGGCGACCACCTCGTCGAGCGCATCATCCGCCGCCTTCCCTCGCACATCGACGACAGTCTGTTCTTCGGCATGATAGGGACGAGTCGAGCCTAACGGTTTCGACGGTGCCGACTGGACTGCGGCCGGCAACGAGGTCGTCCCTCGAGCCAAACCAATAAGATTAGCGACAGTCGCCAACAATTCACCCTCGCCGACTTTGACACGCACGCGCTTCTTGCCTTGTGGAGCTTCAAGCAACGTCCCTGTCATTCCTAATCTGCCAATCTCGACCTGATCACCCGCCCCGAGTTGTTCGAGTGGAATCGGGGTGCCGGAAGGAGTGAATTCGGCCCTCGTCTGCGCCTCCAATTCGACCAGCCGTTGTTTGGCCTCTTTTGCCTTGATCAACTTCTGCTCGCGTTTGACTTCCTCGACCGTCGCCTGCACTTCGGCCCGGGCACGGCTGAACTGTTCCTGCAGTTTCTTCTTAATGCCTTTCCGTTCCTCGCGCTCCGTGGCTTCCAGCCGAGCCAGCTGGTCTTTGGCTAGTTGGGCAGCCTCTTCGGCTTCGGCTCTGGCCGCAACGGCCCGCGCCAGGTCCTCTGTGAGTTGCCGCTGCTTCCCGTGCAAATCGTCGAGCATCCGTTCCAATACCCGATCGTCCTGCTCCAACTTCTGCCGCGCCTCGTCGAGCAAGCCACGATCCATCCCCAGTCGCCCCGCGATTTCGATCGCTGAGGATCCCCCCGGCACGCCCATAAATAAGCAATAGGTAGGAGAAAGTGTCGCCACATTGAATTCCACCGAGGCGTTGGTAAACCCGGCCGTCGTCTGAGCCAAGGCTTTGAGCGACCGGTAGTGCGTTGTCGCGATGACTTTCATCCCTAACGAAGCAAGCCGGCAGAGCAACGCCTCGGCGAGGGCCGCACCTTCAATCGGATCCGTTGACGTCACCGGTTCATCGAGCAACACCAGTGCCTGCCGGGCGCGATGCGCGTCCTTCAGTAAGTGAATCATCTGCGTCATGTGCGCGGAGAAACTCGAGAGATCACGGGCCAGATCCTGCGCGTCGCCGATATCAGCATAGATGTCCTGGAAGATCGCCATCTCGGACTCCGGCTCGCAGGGCAGCAGCAGACCGGCTCTAACCATCAGAGCAAAGAGACCGACGATCTTCAAGGTGACTGTTTTGCCGCCGGTGTTCGGACCGGAGATCACCAGGACCTGGACATGGTCCTCGAGAAGAATGTCGTTGGCGACCACCTGAGCTTTTGAGAGCACCAGCAGAGGATGCCGCGCCTGCTTCAGACGCACGCGTCCGTGATCGTTCAATCCCACCGGATGGGCTCGCAGTTGTCGCCCGAAGGCTGCCCGCGCGGCGATACAATCCAGCTCCGCCAGCACGTCAAGGCCGGCGAGAATCAGATCGGACTTCTCCGCCACGAGGCTGGACAGTTCGCGGAGAATTCTGCGGATCTCCCGATCGATCTCGAGGTCGGCCACCTTAATTGCGTTGTTCAGTTCGACAAGTTCACGCGGCTCCACGAACACCGTCGCCCCGCTCGACGAGACGTCGTGCACAATACCTGGCACGCGCCCCTGCATTTCTGTCTTAATTGGCACGACATAGCGACCTTCCCGCTGTGCGAAATACTGTTCCTGCAGCAACTCTGCAAAGCGCCGCGACTGTAGGATTTGATCGAGCTGATGGCGAATCTGCTGCTTTAAGTCGTTGGCGTGGTGCGTAAACCGCCGCAGTTCCGGCGTGGCCGATTCCTTGATCGAACCATCCGGATGAATCGCGCCATCCAACGCGCGGCTCAGTTCTTTTAGCTCCCGTCCCGATCGTAGGACCTCCGCCGCTGCGGCCACTGTCGGCGCCTCCTGGGCATGGCGGCTGAGATAACGCTGAACCTCGTCCCATAAGGCAAGAACAAGCGCATGATCGCGCAGCTCATGCGCGTCCAAGGCAGCGCCTTTTGCTGCGCGTGCGAGCGGCTCCCTGATATCGGGAAACGACAACGACGGCGGAGGGTCGGCGGTCTCCTGGAGCCTGGCTACCTCCACCGTTTCCTCCTGACGTCGTTGCGCTTCGACAAGATCAGTCGGCAGAACCGCAGCCCGGCATCGGGCTGCTCCCATCGTCGAACGGCCATGCGAGGCAAGAACCTCCAGCAGTTTTCCCCATTCCAACACTTGCGTCGTTTGTTCGAAGAGCTTCACGATGACCTCATGGCCTAATCCCGTAACAGAGTGAGGGCTGGACTCTAGCGAACCGGCCATCGGAGACGCAAGACAGAGAATCCCGCCTCTCAGCCCGTTACGTAGATTCATGGCCATGGGGACTCGAAACCTCTCTACCTACGCGGAGTTACCACTTCCGTATCACTTGACAAGGTCTGGGGTGGTCGATACTATCGCGGTCTGTCGCGGCCGGTGTTAATGACCGGCTTGTTTTTTTCTTGGAGGGACTCTCTTACTATGGCTATCAGAGTTGGAATCAACGGGTTCGGCCGAATCGGGCGCAACGTGCTGCGAGCTTCGCTCGGCGACCCGGAACTGCAGTTCGTGGCGATCAACGATCTCACCGATGCCAAAACACTCGCGTACTTGCTGAAGTACGACTCGGTACACGGTACCTTGAAGGGAAGCGTCGAGGCCAAGGACGACCAAATTCTGGTTGACGGCAAACCAATCAAGGTCCTCGCTGTCAAGGATCCGAAAGAACTCCCCTGGAAGGATCTCAACGTCGATATCGTCATCGAATCGACCGGCCGTTTTACCGATCGGGAAGGGGCTGGTAAACACCTTTCGGCCGGAGCCAAGTACGTGATCATTTCCGCCCCGGCGAAAGACCCGGACGCGACAGTCGTGTTGGGCGTCAACGACAATACGCTCGATCCCAAAATCCACCACATCGTTTCCAATGCCTCCTGCACGACCAACTGCCTGGCGCCAGTTGCCAAAGTACTGATGGAAAGCTTCGGCATTAAGCACGGCGTGATGACGACGATCCACTCCTATACCAATGACCAGCAGCTGCTGGATCTTCCGCACAAGGACCTTCGTCGCGCACGCGCCGCCGGCATGTCGATGATTCCGACCAGCACCGGCGCAGCCAAAGCGCTCCATCTGGTCATCCCCCAACTCAAGGGCAAGATGGACGGCCTCGCAATCCGCGTGCCGACCCCGAACGTCTCGCTGGTCGACTTGACGGTGGAGACCGAAAAGGATTGCGATGTGGCCGGCGTGAATGAGGCGTTCAAGAAAGCGGCAAACGGTCCATTGAAAAATATTCTCCAGTATTCAGAAGATCCCATTGTCTCTATCGACCAGAAGGGCAACCCCCACTCGGCCACGCTCGATGCGCCGCTGACTACGGTCATCGACAAGCGGCTCGTCAAAGTCACCGCCTGGTATGACAATGAATGGGGTTATTCCTGTCGCGTGCGTGATCTGATCAAGGTCATTGCCGGCAAAGCCAAGGACCGATAGACCGATATCACTGCAGAGCGCTCACCGCTTCACGCTGACCTCCGCTGATGTGAGGGCCGAAGGATGAATTTGCATAAGCAGACGATCGACGATCTCTCCCTGTCCGGGAAACGGGTCATCATCCGCGCGGACTTCAACGTCCCCCTGGACGACTCGCTGCAGATTACCGACGACACCCGCATCCGCTCCACACTGCCGACCATCAACCGCGTGGTCGACGACGGCGGCAAAGTGATTTTGTGTTCGCACCTCGGACGCCCGAAAGGGAAATTCGATCCGAAATACAGCCTGGCTCCGATCGCCAAACGGTTAGGCCGCCTGCTCGGCAAAGACGTCATCTTCGCGCCCGATTGCATCGGCCCGGCGATCGAGGGTCTCGTCGCCAAGATGAAGCCGGGCGACGTGATGTTGCTGGAAAACCTTCGATTCCATCTAGGCGAAGAACAGAACGACGAGGGATTCTCCAAGTCCCTTGCCGCACTTGGCGACATCTACATCAACGACGCCTTTGGCGCGGCGCACCGTGCTCATGCCTCCACTGTCGGCATTACGAAATTCATTCCCGCAGCGGCGGCCGGCTTTCTCCTCAAGAAGGAGATCGAGTATCTCGAGGGAGCGGTGGAAAATCCGGTTCGACCGTTCGTCGCCATTCTCGGCGGCGCTAAGGTGTCCGGAAAGATCGGCGTGATCGAAAACCTCGGCAAACGGGTGGACAAGGTCATCATCGGCGGCGGCATGGCCTTCACCTTTCTCAAAGCCAAGGGGCTCGAAATCGGGAACTCCCTCGTGGAGAACGATATGCTCGATTTTGCCAAAGGAATCGAGGACCACGCACTTTCACGCGGGGTCAAGTTCTATCTCCCGGTCGATTGCGTGGTGGCCGCCAGCCGCGAGCCTGGCGCGGAAACCAAGATCGTCCCTGTCCAGGAAATACCCAAAGGCTGGTATGCGCTCGATATCGGTCCCGCTTCGGTCAAACTGTTTACCGAAGCCGTCCAAAACGCCAAGACCATCCTCTGGAACGGACCGATGGGAGTTTTTGAAATCGATGCCTATGCTCGTGGAACCCTGTCTATCGCTCACGCGGTCGCCAACGCCTATGCGCTGACGATCGTCGGCGGCGGCGAGACCGCCATGGCCGTCCATCGAGCCGGCGAATCGGAGAGCATTTCCTTCATTTCAACCGGCGGCGGCGCTGCACTTGAATTGCTCGAAGGCAAGCAGTTGCCCGGTTTGACGGCCCTGCCGGAACGCAAGGACTAGCGCCGGCTATCGCGGCAAGTTTTCCACTGACCATCGAGACACCGTGCGCATACCCCTCATTGTCGGCAATTGGAAGATGAACAAGACGGCCTCGGAAGCGGCCGGGTTCGTCCGCGAATTAGCGGCAAAACTGGCGAGCAGTTCCCGCGCCGAGATTGTCATTGCTCCGCCCTTTACCGCCCTCGAATCGGCCCGTACCGCCTTGGGCCCCTCGTCCAGGATCAAACTTGCGGCGCAAAACCTTCATGGCGAATCTCAAGGCGCCTTTACCGGTGAAGTGTCCGGACCGATGCTGCGCGACTTGGGTTGCACCTATGTGATCGTCGGCCACTCGGAGCGGCGGACGCTCTTCGGCGAACGAGACGGCGACATTCAGAAAAAAGTCCGGGCCGCATTGGTGCATGGCCTGCGCCCAATCCTCTGCGTGGGAGAATCTCTCGCGGAGCGCGAAGCGGATCGCACGGATGCGGTCGTCACCGCGCAACTGACCGCTGCACTGGCCGGCTTGACTGCGCAGGACCTCTCCGTGGTAACCATCGCATACGAGCCGGTCTGGGCCATTGGGACAGGACATGCGGCAACCACGGCTCAAGCCGTTGCTGTCCACCGATCCATCAGAGCTTGTATGGCAAACGCCTCGAATCAGGGCACGGCTGCCGAGATGAGAATCTTGTACGGCGGGAGCGTGACACCGCAGAATGCCGAGTCGCTATTGTGTGTCGACGGGATCGACGGCGCTCTCGTAGGCGGGGCTTGTCTCAAGTCGGATTCGTTTGCTACAATCGTCGCCGCGGCGGAGAATAAATCAATTCACTGATTGGAGTCCCATGCATACGCTCGTGATCATCATTCACATCGTCGCCTGCTTCCTCATGATCGGCGCCATCCTTCTGCAATCAGGCAAGGGAGCCGAAATCGGGGCATCCTTCGGCGGGTCGAGCCAAACGGTCTTCGGGAGCCGCGGTCCGGCGAATTTTCTGAGCAAGTTCACCGTCGTCGTCGCGATCGTGTTCATGGTCACTTCGTTCAGCCTCGCCATCCTTGCCAAACAAAAGACGTTTTCCTCCACCGTTATCGACCTCAAAAAGAAAGAGACATCGCAACCGGCACCGGCCGCCCCGGCCGATAAGCCTCCAGCAGAATCGCATTCATCCGGCGATTCCTCTACGGCACACTAATCTGCTTGTTCAGCCTGATACGTTAGACGCGAGTCAACCAAGACTCGTGGGTGGCATCTTCTCCGCGGACTATGGCGAAGAAGCGTTTCTGAAGGGCCTGCGTGATGGGACCCGGCTTCCCTGTCCCGATCCGGCGATTGTCAATTTCCCGAACCGGGGTCAGCTCAGCGGCTGTTCCCGTCATGAAGACTTCATCGGCAATATACATCTCGTCGCGCGTGAAGCGCTCTTCCATGACCGGAATCCCCTGCTCCCGTGCGAGATCCATCACGGAATTTCGAGTGATCCCTTCTAGGATCGAGGTCAAGGGGGTCGTCTTAATTCTCCCGTGGCGAACGATGAAAATATTCTCCCCGGTCCCTTCCGACACATAGCCTTCCGGGTCCAAGAGGATCGCTTCGTCATAGCCGTCGGCCTTCGCTTCCCGCTTCGCCAAAATCGAATTCACGTAGTAGCCAGAAATCTTGCCTCTGGTCATGGAGACGTTCACATGGTGCCGGGTAAAGGACGACACGCGCGCGCGCATCCCATTGGCGATGGCGTCATCCCCGAGATAGGCGCCCCACTTCCATGCGGCGATGGCCAACTTGATGGGATTATCCCCGGGGTAAACGCCCATGGCCCCATACCCGATATAGACCAATGGACGGATATAGCAGGCATCGAGCTTGTTCACCCGGACCGTCTCGACAATTGCCTCCGCCACCTGTTTCTTCTCGTAGGGGATGGTCATCATGCCGATATGGGCCGAGTCAAACAACCGATCCACATGCTCCTGGAGCCGAAAAATTGCCGCCCCCGACTTTCCCTTGTAGCAGCGGATGCCTTCAAATGCGGCAAGGCCGTAGTGTAGCGAATGAGTCAAAACATGGACATTGGCGTCCGCCCAATCCACGAACGAACCGTCCATCCAGATTTTGCCTTGAGGTTCCATGATGTGAAAACGGACTATAGCAGTGGCCCGGAAGAAGCGTCAAGCAAACGGAGGATGCCGCATCTGCGCGCGAGGCAATAGCATACAGGCCTACGATTCTCCGCGATGGGCACGGGCCTGAAAGGCCAGCAGGTGTGTAATGCGTGTGGCAGCGGAAGGGCTGATCCTGACGATCTTCAATCCGAATTCAGCCTCCTTCACCCATTGAACTGTGACCCGCTCAATCTCAAGGGGAGGTTTGTCCTCCTCCAACGTGAGCCGTACGGTGAGATCCGTTCCCAGCCTCATGGCATGATCACCCAACACTCTCATGCCGCTACAGGAAAGATTGGTGACAACCCCTTTGCCCACGAGATCCCCGCTCATGTAATAGGACAAATACCAGGTCTGAATCCGGCGGTAGGGCCGCATGATAAACCGGCTCGTTGTCTTCTTCACTTGGGCTCTGCTTGATGCTTTCATATCTCAGATCCTCCGAAAGGGTCTCCCACTTGTTTGGCTTCAGCTTATCCGCACCACACCCCCCAAACATAGTCCTCGAACAGGTTAACTCCAAAGTTTGGGCCAGCTTAAAGCGAAGCTCTCCCTATAATTTTGAGTGGGAGGGCCTCCTTTACCTTGACACCCTGGAAACCACTGTGATAAACAACCATGTTCTGTAACGGAGGCATGGGTTTATGTACGCAATCATAGAGACAGGCGGCAAACAATACCGGGTCGAAAACGGGACCCTCGTCCAGGTTGAAAGTCTGCCAGGCGAAGTCGGCGGTACGGTCGAATTAAGCCAGGTGCGGCTGGTCCACAGCGACCAGGGCGTCCTTGTCGGACAACCGCTGGTGAAAGGCGCCAAGGTCAAGGCGGAAATCGTCGACCAGGGCCGGACCCGTTCGATCATGGTGTTTAAAAAACAGCGGCGGAAGAATTATCGGCGCACCAAGGGCCATCGCCAGGGTTTCACCAAGCTTCGCATTACCGGCATCGAAACAGCGTAAGAAGGATCTGCCATGGCAACAAATAAAGGCGGCGGCTCATCTAGAAACGGGAGGGACAGCAATCCGCAATATCTCGGCGTGAAGGCATACGGCGGTGAAACCGTCAAAGCTGGAGCCATCATCGTGCGCCAGCGTGGGACCAAGTTCTTTCCCGGTTTCAATGTCGGCCTCGGCAAAGACCACACCCTCTTCGCCCGCGTGACGGGAATCGTCAAATTCGAGGGCGGACGCGCGCGACAGAAGGTCAGCGTCTACCCCGCGCCCGTAGCGTCGTAACAGGCGCACTTCCTTTCTCCTTCGTTACCACGTGAGTCACGGTGAGGATCTCTTGTAGGGCCCCTCTGCCCCACAAGACTCCTCTCGGTCACGCTTTTGTAATTCTCGTAATGGACGGTGCCCGATGTTTGTCGATGAAGTCCGTATCACCGTTAAAGCCGGCCGGGGTGGAGACGGCAGCTGCAGTTTCCGTCGGGAAATGTTTGTACCCCGCGGCGGCCCCGACGGCGGAGACGGAGGAAACGGCGGAGACGTCATCTTCACGGCCTCACATCGCCTCACGACGCTTCTCGACCTCCGATATCAGAAACATTACGAAGCAGAAGACGGAAAACCCGGCGGCGGCTCCAATTGCTCTGGGCGTAGGGGCAAACCCGTCGTGGTCATGTTGCCGGTAGGGACTGTCGTCTACGATGATGACACGGGAGAGATCCTGGCTGACCTGGTTACAGACGGTGAAACCTCGACGATCGCGCATGGCGGGAAAGGTGGCCGTGGTAATAGCCATTTCGCGACGTCGACCAACCGTGTCCCGACACACTTCGAAGTGGGCACGGAAGGCGAAGAACGCCAGCTTCGCCTGGAACTCAAATTACTAGCCGACGTCGGCCTGGTGGGATTTCCCAATGCGGGGAAGTCCACATTGATCGCCGCCATTTCAGCCGCACGTCCCAAGATCGCCAATTATCCCTTCACGACGCTGATCCCTAATTTGGGCGTTGTGCGCTACGGCGAGGATCGTGGCTTCGTGGTCGCCGATATTCCGGGATTAATTGAAGGAGCGCACGAAGGGAAAGGCCTCGGCATTCAGTTCTTGAGGCATATCGAACGCACCTCCCTCCTCCTGCACCTCATCGATGTGTCAGACTGGGCAACGGAAGATCCGGTGGCCAGTTTCGAGGTCATGCGCAACGAACTGGCTTCTTACGATCCGGCACTGGCTAAACGTCCCTTCGCCATCGTCGCGACAAAACTCGACGCGGCAGGAGACGGCACGCGGCTCAAAACTTTGCAATCCTACTGCAAGCGTCACCGCTACCGCTGTCTTCCCATTTCCGCCGCGACGAGAGAAGGACTTCCGGAATTGATCGCTTTTGTCGGTCAGCAAGTCGAACAACTTCGGACGGCAGCATGCGAGACGAAATCCTAAAACAGGCCAAACGGATCGTCGTCAAGATCGGGAGCAGCTTGGTCTCCTCTCGGGAGGTCGGCCTGCAACCCGAACGAATCGATCGCTTGGCCGATGAGATTGCAGCCCTGCGCTCCAGCGATCGTGAACTGCTGATCGTCTCGTCCGGCGCGATCGTCTCCGGCATCAAGAAACTCGCGCTCAAGGGCTATCCCAAGAGTCTCCCCGTCAAACAAGCGGCCGCAGCGGTGGGGCAAAGCCGGCTGATGTGGGCCTATGAGAAATCGTTCGAACGTCTCGGCCTGAGGGTTGCGCAGATTCTCCTGACCCACCAGGACCTGGCCGACCGGCGCCGCTTCCTGAACGCCAGACATACGCTGGCCGCACTGATCGATTTCGGCGTCATTCCGATCATCAACGAAAACGACACCGTGGCCGTAGAAGAAATTCGTGTCGGTGACAACGACAGCCTGGCCGCCGAGGTTGCCCATCTCGTCGATGCAGATCTGCTCGTGATCTTGTCCGACGTCGACGGGCTTTTCACGGAGGATCCGCGCAAGAACCCTTCAGCCCAGCTTATTCCCCTGATCGGTGAGATCAATGATGACATCGAGCGGCGGGCCGGTGTCTCGACAACTTTTGAAGGCACAGGGGGCATGGCAACGAAAGTCCGCGCTGCGAAGAAGGTCGGCGAGTACGGGGTGGCAACACTCATTCTCAACGGGCAGCGGGCAGGGCTTTTACCCACAGTCCTCAGCGGCGGCGACGGCGGCAGCCTCTTCCTCGCCAAAGAGCGACGATTGACCAGCCGCAAACATTGGATCGGCTACACCCTTCGCCCGCGCGGAACCATCACGCTCGACCAGGGAGCTGTCGAAGCCTTAGCCAAACGGGGCAAGAGCCTCCTGGCATCAGGCATTCTGAACGTGACCGGTCTCTTCGAACCCGGAGACCCCGTCAGTTGCCTCGACCAGGATGGCAAAGAATTCGCCAAAGGCCTCGTGAATTTCTCTTCCGATATTCTTGGCAAGATCAAGGGCTTAAGAACGGCGGAGATCCAACAACAGCTGGGCCCGCAAGAATATGAGGAAGTCATCCATCGGGACAATCTCGTGATTCTTTAGACGTGAGTGCTGAGATCTGAGTACTGAGTCATGATGTCGGCAGATTCAAAACCTCGGCTCTCAGCACTCGGCACTCAGCACTCTGGTACGCTCCGCCTCGGCCTCTTCGGCGGCAGTTTCAACCCGGTCCACAACGGCCATCTGACCATTGCCCGTCAGGCCTGTGACGCGCTCCGCCTCGACCGCGTCCTGTTCATTCCCACGAGCGACCCTCCACACAAGCCCCACCAGAGCCTGGCCCCTGCAAAGGACCGCTACGAGATGGTCCGGTTGGCTATTGCCTCTGATCCACTTTTTTCCATTTCCGATGTCGAGTTCCGCCGCCCAGGCAAGTCATACACCATCGATACAATACGGCTGCTTCAGCAAGAATACGGGACAGATGCCGCTCTCTTCTTCTTAATCGGACTGGATGCCTTTCTCGACTTCCCGAGCTGGCGGGAACCCGGGGCACTTCTCAACCTATGTTCATTTGTCGTCATCTCTAGGCCCGGCCTGGCATTCAGTTCTCTGTCGGGCCTGACCATCCTGCCTCCCCTTCCCGCACAGTCGCTGGCCGACCTGGATGCGGCGCGACAAACCACCTTGGAGATCGCCGTAGGAGAGCACCATCTGATCCTCCTCCGATTGCCTCCGTGCGAGGTGTCGGCTTCCGACATCCGCACGAGGGTCAAGCAAGCCCTCCCGGTGGCAAATCTATTGCCGCCCCTGGTGGAATCTTATATACTTCATCATCACTTGTACGAATAAGAGGACACCGATCGCACGAACATCGAAGGCCACAGCCCTTGCTATCGCGAGGGCCATGCTCGACAAGAAGGCCACAGACGTCCTCGTCCTCCATGTCGCGAAACTGACCTCTGTTGCCGATTATCT